>CAKUHW010000311.1 GCA_934659415.1 uncultured Oscillospiraceae bacterium | reverse complement strand
AAAGCCGACGCCCTCACAAGCGCTTTGCTAATATACCAGACCCCACCCGCTTTGTCAACACCTTTTTTGCACTTTTTTCGCCCTTTTTTCAGCTTTCTTTAAGGGACACAACATCTTGTTTCCGCCTCTGTCCTCCGGCACTATTTTCCCTCTCTCCCGGGCGGCAGGGCGGCCGCCAGCAGCAGAAAGAAAGTCATCGCCGGCCAGATGAACCGGGGCACCGCAGCCGTAACGCCGGTCAGCGCCAGTGCCAACGCCCCGGCCGCCCCCCAGAGCGGCCTGTGGCCGCGCCCCCAGGGCAGGCACAGCAGGCCCATCCAGACCAGGTCGCTCATGAGCCAGAGGGCGGAGAGAAGCCCCTCCAGCCGGGCGCTGCGTCCCAACAGCCCCGCCGCCACAAAGAAAGGAGCCTCCACCAGCTGCGCCGCGCCCCCCAGCAGCCCCCGGGTCACCAGAGTGAAGGCCGCCGCCATGGCGGCCAGCGCCCCCGCCCAGGGGAGCTGCCGGCGCAGGCGCCGGTCCTCTGCATCTATACCATTTATATATGGTACGATGAATACCACCGGGGACAGCACCTCCCCCGCGGTCAGGGCAGAATCCCACAGCCCACCCCCCCGGGGGACGGCCTGTGACCAGTCCAGCCGCAGGACTCCCAGAAGAATCACCGCAGCCGATACCGCCGCCATGGCCAGCCAGAGCAGCTGCCCCGTCCGCAGCATGCGCTCCCCGCCGCCCGCCGCAAGGCAGAGCAGCACGGCCCCCACCAGCAGCGCCATCCAGAGCCGCTGGCCAGCCCCGCCGGAGGTCAGCTCCAGCCGGCGGGCCGCCCGGTCCAGCACCTGCCCGGCCATGGCCGTACCCCACAGCGCGTACAGTGCGTGCACCCAGCGCCGGAGCGGGCGGGCGCCCAGCCGGACGTGCAGCGGCAGGCTGGCTCCAGCCAGCGCCGCACACCAGAGCAGCAGCCAGTGCCAGCGGCCGGAGCCCGCCAGCGCAGCCGCCGGAGAGAGTCCCGCCGTCACCGCGGTCACCCACAGCTGCCTGGGGGAGGCCGTTTTCTTCAGCTGCCGCTCCATACCGTCTCTCCTTCCGCACGCAGGCATTCTGCATCTGCCGCAAGCCGGGGCAGAGTCACCGGCTGGCCCTCCGCCAGCGCAGCCGCCGTCTCGGCCGCCGTGGGGGCCTGCACCCCCCGGTCGGTCAGCAGCTCCAGGGCGGAGACGGGATCCGAACAGGCATCCAGCACCCCCGCCGCCCCCTCCGGGGCCAGCCATACCGTGACCGCGGCTCCCAGCTGCACCTCCCGCAGCACCTCCAGGGTCAACTCCTTCAGGTCCACGTCCGGCCCGACTACCAGCCAGGTCACAGAGGTGACCGACAGCTCCCGCCGGCCGCTCCAGACAAGAGCGTCCAGCGCCGCGGCAAGGGAGTCGCCTTGCCCCGTCCCCCGGTCGTTCTCCTCCTCGCCGTCCGCCCCGCCGCACACGCCGGTCGCCGTCACCGTCTCTCTGCCGTCCACACCCAGCACGCGCACCAGCTCCAGCCGCTCCGGCTCCCGGGCCGTGGGTGCGCAGGCGCTCAGCAGCGGCATCAGCCCCAGCAGCAGGCCCAGCAGCAGCGCCCCCCGTCTCATCCCTGGTTCCTCCTGTTCTCCGTGTTCAGATAGTCCGGTCTGGTCTTTACCGAGGGCAGGGGCTGACGCAGCACCGTGTGTCCTTCCCGCTGCCGCCCGGCATTGGAGGAAAAGGGCGTGAGATAGGCCGTACCGAAACTCTCCAGCCCCGCCAGATGGTGCACCAGCAGTACCCCGCCCAGGACCAGTCCCATCAGGCCCAGCACACCAGCGGCCACGGTCAGGCCAAAGCGCCAGATGCGGACGGCGGCGGCAAGATCCTGGCTGGGAGCCGTATACCCGGCCACCCCCGCGATGGCCACGGCCACCAGCACGGCTGGGCTGACCAGCTTGGCCTCCACCGCGGCGGTACCCACCACCAGTCCCCCCAGGATGGAGATGGTCTGTCCGGTGGAGGCCGGCAGACGCACTCCGGCTTCCTGCAGCACCTCAAAGGCCAGCAGCATCACCAGCACCTCCAGCAGGGTGGGAAAGGGCACATCCGCCCGGGCGGCAATGATAGACAGCATGAGCCGGGTGGGGATGAGCTCCGGGTGAAAGAGCACTGCCGCCGTGTAAAGC
>CAKUHW010000310.1 GCA_934659415.1 uncultured Oscillospiraceae bacterium | reverse complement strand
CAACTTACCCATGAGACCGCTCCTCTGGCTTTCTCCCTCCGAGTTCGCTGTCCAATATGTTTGACAAACCTACAGGAAGGGAAAACACGGGGACGGTTTTGACGCTTCGGCAGGGGCAGAGCCCTTGCCCTACGGGTCTGACAAAGACCGCAGGTTTTTGCCAGGCCTATACCCCCCCTTGTGTAAAGGGGGGAAAGCCGCCGCGATCTTTGCGGCGGCCATGGCGACAATCCCTCAGTCACCTGCGGTGACAGCTCTCCCAAAGGGAGAGCCAAGCTCCGCTCCTTTGGTATTTTCTTTTGACCTTTGGTAGTTTTCGCTCCACTTCCCGGAGGCTGTTGCACCGGCGCGGGGGTTTTGTTATATTTAGAGGTACCAACCGGCCGCGCCCGCCATGGCGCGGCGGAGATCTGTGAGGTGCTTTGCTTGACCATCACCTGTCTGACCGACGCCGGGGCGGTCCGTGTCCCCTTTACCCCGGGGCAGAGCGTGCTGGACGCCGTGCGCGCCCACGGCGGTCTGCCCGTCCACGCCCCCTGCGGGGGCATGGGCACCTGCCATAAGTGCACGGTCTATCTCACCGGGGCGGACGGCGAACGGCCTGTGCTGGCCTGCCGCACCCCGGCGGCGGAGGGCATGACCCTCCGCCTGCCCGCCGCCGCTCCCCTGGCGGTGGAGACGGGAGGGCCCCTGGCCTGTCCCCCCGACGCGCCGGAGCCCGGCTTCGGCATCGCCTGTGATATCGGCACCACCACCGTGGTGTGCCATCTGGTGGATCTGGAGAGCGGCCGTGTGGCGGCCACCGCAGGCGAGGGCAACGCCCAGCGCCCCTACGGCGGGGATGTGATCGCCCGGATCAAGGCCTCTGCCGACGGGCTGCGTCCGGCCCTCACCGCCGCCGTCCGCGGCCAGCTCAGCCGGCTGATCGAGGCCCTGTGCGCCCATGAGGGCGTCTCCCTGAGCCAGGTGAAGCGCATGACCGTGGCGGCCAACACCACCATGTGCCACCTGCTGGCGGGCCTGCCGCCGGACGGTCTGGGGGCGGCTCCCTTCACGCCGGTGTCCCTCTTTGGGGACTGGCACAGCGCCCGGGCTCTGGACCTGCCCTTTGAGGGGGAGGTCTACCTGTCCCCGGCGGTGTCCGGCTATGTGGGGGGGGATATCACCGCGGACCTGCTGTGCGCCGGGGCAGACCGGGAGGACACGCCGGTGCTGCTCATCGATGTAGGCACCAACGGAGAGATGGCCCTGGGCTGCGGCGGACGCTTCGTCTGCTGCTCCACCGCCGCAGGCCCCGCCTTTGAGGGGGCCCAGATCCGCTTCGGCATGACCGCCGCCGAGGGCGCGGTGAGCGCAGTGACTCTGGAGGACGGGAAGGTGGCGTGCACCGTGCTGGGGGGCGGCGAGGCCAGGGGCATCTGCGGCTCCGGCCTGTTCGACGCGGTGGCCGTGATGCTGCGCCTGGGCGCGGTGGACGAGACCGGGCGCATTCTGGACCCGGAGGAGGACGACGACATCCCCGCCGGGGCCCTGCCCTACCTCTTCTCCCTGGACGGGGAGTGCGCCTTCCGCCTGAGCGGCGGCGTGGCGGTGACCCAGGCCGACGTGCGCAAGCTCCAGCTGGGCAAGGGGGCCATTGCCGCCGGGATCTCCATCCTGCGGCGCACCTACGGCGGCAGCTTCGGCCCCATCCGCGCCCTGCTGCTGGCGGGGGGCTTCGGCAGCTACATCCGCCCGGAGAGCGCCGCACGCATCGGGCTCATCCCGGCAGATCTGCTGGAGGTGACCCGGCCCATCGGCAACGCCGCGGCGGGCGGGGCCCTGATGGCCCTGGTGTCAGAACGAAACCGGGCGCGGCTGTCCGCGCTGCAGAAGAATATGGAATACGTGGAGCTGTCCGGCCTGCCGGCCTTCAATGAGGTCTATATGGACGCCATGCTCTTTCCGGAGGAGGATGCACGATGACAAACGAAGAACTGCTGGCCCTGGCGGGCGGCTGCGGCTTTGACCATGTGGGCCTGCTGTGCGTGGAGAAGCTGGTGCTGGACCCCAAGGTGCGGGACATGTGCGCGGCGGACAAGTGCCGCAGCTACGGCAAGAGCTGGAGCTGTCCCCCCGCCTGCGGCAGCCTGGAGGAGATCGGCCGGGCCATCGCCCCCTATCGCCGCGGGGTGCTGCTCCAGTGTACCGGGCA
>CAKUHW010000309.1 GCA_934659415.1 uncultured Oscillospiraceae bacterium | reverse complement strand
TTGTGGTGGAGCCCACGGAACCCATCGCGGCGGAGCTGGAGAACTTGCCCACCACGGCCACATCCGCCATGTTGAACAGGACCTGCAGCAGTTGGGAAAAGATCAGGGGGACGCTGAAAAGCAGAATGCTTTTCCAGAGGGAGCCCTCAGTCATGGAGACGGACAGGGCGCCCTGCCTGGCGGGGCGAAGGGACATGGGGAAACACTCCTTATGTTCGTCTGTGCAGCGGCAGGCCGGTCAGGTGAGGGTATGGTAATAATACCGGTAGTCCAGCTTTATGATATTGCGCAGGAAGGGGACGGCCAGGACAAGGTCTGCGGCGATCCAGGCAAAGGGGTCGGCCGCGCTGAGGGCGTAGTAGGCAAGGGAGGGGGCGGCCGCGCTCACCTGGCCGCCGGCCAGGGCCGCGGGCAGAAGCAGGCACACAGCCACCCGGGCCACCAGCTCCGCGGTCCCGGCACCCAGAATGAACTGCGGCTTTCCGATTCCCTGCACGCAGTTGCGCACCACAAAGATAAAGGCGAGAAACAGATACATGGACAGGTCGATATACAGGTAGGAGTTTCCGTAGTGGATCGTCTGTGCCGTGATCTTATCCGCGCTGAGAAAAATGTGCTGGTACCAGCCGCCGATGGACAGCAGCAGGCCGCAGAGCGCTGCCGCGGCAGCCAGAATAAAGGCCATCACCAGGGCCTGCAGAGAGCCCTGCCGGATGCGCTCCGGCTTTCCGGCACCAAGATTCTGCGCGGTAAAGCTGGTCATGGCGGCACCGAGACCGTTCATGGGCGTCATCAGCAGATTGTTGAGTTTATTGGCGGCGCCGAAGCCGTTCTGCGCTGCGTTGGAGACCATGCTGCCGTCCAGCAGGTCAAACTGCACGACCACACTCTGCATGACGATGATGCCGACGGCCAGCACAGAGAACTGGAGCCCCAGGGGGACCCCCTGGACAATGTGCTGGGTGATATCGCGCCGGGTGATGCGCCAGTCCTGCCGGGTGAGCCTGAGCTGCGGGTATTTGACAAAGGCGTAGAGAAAGCAGCAGACGGTGCTGACCAGCTGAGCGGATACCGTGGCAATGGCGGCGCCGGATACGCCCCAGCGGAAGACGACAATAAACAGAAGGTCCAGTCCTACATTGAGCACTGTGGAGAAGAGCAGAAAGAGCAGGGGCGTAACGGAGTCACCCATGCTGCGGAGGAAGGAGCAGATAAAATTGTAGAACAGCTGGGCGCCGATGCCCGCGAAAATAATAGCGCAGTAGCTGTAGGCGGCCCGGTACACCTCGGGGCTGTCCGGCGTGACGTTGATCCAGGCCAGCATGGGGCGCAGCAGTGTCAGCGCCAGAGCAGTGAGCAGCACAGTGAGAATGCCGGACAGGAGCAGCTGGGTGGTAAGAGAGCGGCGCACCCCGGCGGGATCGTGGGCGCCCACGCCCCTGGAGGTCACCACGCAGAAGCCTGCGCTCACGCCGAAGGCGAACTGGAGAAAGATGAAGATCAGAGAGGTGGTATCATTTACACCGGCCACCTCCTGCGCGGTGAGCGTCTGGCCCACGATGGCGGCATCACTGATGGAGTATACCTGCTGCAGCAGATAGGAGATGATGATCGGCAGGGAAAAGAGCAGGATGGTCTTCCAGCACTTTCCCTCGGTGAGCTCTACCGGGCGGAAGAGCGAACGGCGGTGTACGGCAGTATGTTCCATAGGTCGCATTGGTCCTTTTATCATAGATGGTCTTGGGGGGATATGCCCCGGAGTTCACAGATTATAGCGCCGGGGCAGACAGATTGTCAAGCTGCACTTTCCGCAAAAATCGAGGGCCATGCAGGGGAAAACCGTGCATATTTTCCATGGCGGGAGAGTCCGCGCCGCCGGGCAGATCTATACGGAATACGGACGAGAAAGCGCCTGCTTGTCTGCGTACCGCACAAAAAGGAGCAGTCCGAGCTCACCGCTGAAATTTTAACTCTGGAAAGGAACACAGATTGCGTGATGGAATGAGAAAGTCCTGGCAGATAGCTGTTCGGACTTTTCTCATACATTCCAAAGCTGCGGTAGAATTGTTCATAGCCTTTGCGATATAATCTGAGTGCAAAGATAAATTAACAAACCGGAATTTGTATGTGAGTAACAAGGGCCATAACGTGCTCTTTGCGCAAACAAGGGTGAAGCGGAGCTTCATTCCCGGTCAGCAGAAG
>CAKUHW010000308.1 GCA_934659415.1 uncultured Oscillospiraceae bacterium | reverse complement strand
GCAAGACAAGGCGGCCGGACTTTCTCGGATAGCGAGAGACACTATATCAGTTTGGGGGTAAAAAGTCAATGATTTTCGGCAAAAAATTTAGGGGGGTCAAAAACCGGCCGGACCCGTTGTGCCCCAAGGGAAAGAAACACCCCGGAGAAACGCCGTTTTTCCGCGTTTCTCCGGGGTGGATCTGCCCTCTTTCGGGCGGTCAGCCGTCCTCCGGCACCACGAGCTGCTGAAAGCCGCCCTGTTCCTCGCCCATCCAGCGGAGGACGCAGTACTGGCGGTATATCGGCGGGGACATGGGCAGGCCCTGACTGATGTTTTCAAACACCCAGAGGTCTCCCATGCTGAAGCTGTAATAGGGTTCGGCCAGGTCATCCCGGACCAGACCGGAGCGCTCGCTCTGGTCCTCCCAGCCACCGGAAGCAGCTTTCAGCACGGTGAGGTCGTAGCTGGATACTCCGGTGGAGCGGCCTGCCCGCAGAAACAGCACATGGGAGCCGTCCAGCTGCTGAAATTCCACGCTGTCCGCGGCCACAGCGGTCTGGCCGATGGGTGTCATATCTTCATCCAGCAGCAGGACAATGGTATACTGGGATCCAGCGGCATGGGGGGTATCCTGAACGGTAAACAGCACCATAGCGGCCTTGCCTCCGTCCTCCAGCTCCAGACCCGCGCAGAAGGCCCGCAGGGATAGGCTTTCCAGCGCCTCTGCCCGAGAGGAAAAGGTCCCGGCCAGGTAGTCGTCCGCCCGCCAGTCCACCAGCTCCCGCAGGGCCTCCAGCTGCGGCAGGGAGACGGCCTCAGCCGCCGGGGTCTCCGAAGGCTCCGGCGTGAGGGAGAAAGAGTCGGCCGCGGGCCCGGCGCAGGCGGTAAGAGTCAGCAGCGCCGCAGCAAAGGCCAGTGCTTTGAGCAGTTTCATAATCCATCCTCCTTGTCATCTGACGCTTTCTGCATAACACGATAATACAGCGTAGATCAGGGGGGCGTCAACAACGCTGCAGTTACAAAATGGTTACACCGGGGAAATATTCGGTGACAAAGTCGATATCCGTCACCGCCCACTCCCGGCCGTTGAGATGCTCCAGACACCCGGCATCGGTGGTGAAGGCAAAGCGCAGTTTGTAGGAGTAAAGTGCCTGCCCGCTGCGGCCATACTGCCGGTTATCCTTCTCCCGGCCATATTTGCCGTCCCCAATAAGGGGGTGCCCCGCCGCGGCAAACTGGGCGCGGATCTGGTGGGTGCGCCCGGTGATCAGGTCGCACTCCACCAGGGACAGTCCGTTTTGCACTGCCAATGTCCTGTACCGGGTGAGGGCCGTCTTGCCGCCGGGGACCGGGTGGTCGAAGACCTTCACCTGAGCCCTGTCCTCGTCCTTCAGCAAAAAGTCCCTCAGCTCGCCTGCGCCCGGGTCCATTTTGCCCCGGACGGCGCACAGGTACAGCTTGGTGAGCTCCCGGTCCTTGATCTTCTGATTCATCACCCGCAGGGCCTCGGCGGTCTTGGCGGCAATGACGATTCCCCCGGTGTTGCGGTCGATGCGGTTGCACAGAGCGGGGGCAAAGGCGTTCTCCCGGTAGGGAGACCACTCTTTTTTCTGGTAAAGATACGCCTGAATATGGGTGATGAGGGTGTTGGTGTGTTCCTTATCGTCCGGGTGGACCACCATGCCCGGCCGCTTGTTCACCAGCAGCAGGTCGCTGTCCTCATACACAATGTCCAGCTGGGGGCGGAACACGGAGAGAAAGGCGTTTTCCCGGTTGGGAGTTTCGAAAAACTCATCGTTGATATAGAGCTGCAGCAGGTCGCCCTGGCACAGACGCACATCCCGCTTGGAGCCCTTTCCGTTCACCTTCACCCGCTTGAGCCGGATATATTTCTGGGCCAGAGGGGCGGGGAGAAGGGGGAGCGTTTTGGCCAGCCAGCGGTCCAGCCGCTGCCCGGCGTCGTTCTTTCCGATGGTGAATTCTTTCATGGCGGTTCCCCCTTGTCAGATGCGTGCAGATATTGTATCATATCTTTTCCCGGGAAAAAAGGCCGAAAAGCAGAAAATAGTATTTGACAACCGCCCTGCCTTTCGGTATAATACCATCTGTGCCATTATGCGAGAGGTGTGCCGATGAAACTGGATCTGAAGCGAATCGCCCTGGAGCCGGGGACGAGCCTGGAGTTCGATCACCAGATGGATCTGACCCAACTGGAGTGGAAT
>CAKUHW010000307.1 GCA_934659415.1 uncultured Oscillospiraceae bacterium | reverse complement strand
CAGGCCGATGGCCATCAGGCCGGAGATCAGCAGCTTCACAGTGACGGAGCCCACATAGATGTCGATGGTGAGGTTGGAGTAGCGGCTGATAAAAATACCCAGGAACACGGGGATCATAGCCTCAAAGACCAGGCTGGTGGAGGTCATGTTCATGGCAAGCTGCACACTGCCCTTGGAGGAGGCATAGATGACGGCAGCCATGCCGGCAAAGAGACCACAGAACACATAGCAGCCAAAGATGTTTTTCTTCTCGCTGATGCCCATGTTCTTGGCCACGGAGACATTGTAGGCGAGAGAGCGCGTGTTGTGGCCGAAGCGGGTGTAGGTATACACCACATAGTGGATCACGGCGAACACGATGCCGACGACAAAGATCAGCGGATACATGCTATAGATGGGCAGCTTGGAGCCCATGATGCGCACGCCCTGGCCGTTGTTGATAATGGCCTGGAGGGTCTCGTAGACCATCAGAAGGCCAAAGCTGGTCACCAGGGTAGGAGCGCCGATGGCCATCTGGCACACAGCGTTGATGAGGCCGAAGATCACGCCGAAGATCAGGCAGAACAGCAGGATACCGTGGGGGCCCATGCCCAGCTTCAGGGCAATGTTGCCGCCGATGATACCCACGATCATGACCATGCCGCCGATGGAGAAATCCCAGCGGCCGTTGACCATGTTGAAGGACATGCTCCAGCCGACCATGGCGTTGAGAACAGCCTGCTGCAGAATGATGCTGACGCTGTTCCAGTTTCCGAATTTGCTGTCGGTGAGCAGCCGGGACAGGATGAAAAATACGATGTATACCACCAGGGGGAACATCAGGGTTTTAAGAGCCTTTCCGGCAAACTTGGCGACTTTCTGCATCAAGGTCATCCTTTCTGAGGCAGGCTGGCTGCCGGAAGCATCCCGGGCAGCGGATATAAGATTTCAAAGGAGGGGGGAGGGGCCGGAGGACCGCCGGCCCCTCCCGGTAGGACGGCTGCCGGATCAAGGGGCAGCCATGGGATAGGAGGCGGTCAGATCACCAGTTGGCCATGTTCTCCAGAGTGTAGCCCTGAATCAGAGCCTCCAGGTCGGCATAGGTGGCGTTGGGGTTGTAGGTCAGCAGGTACTCCTTGATGGTATCGGCGGAGTAGGGCTCGGCCTCCATGTTGGTGGCCACGTACAGCAGGTACTCATCGCGGCTGGTGACGTAGACGGTGGGAATAGCGTAGTTGATCTTGCCCTCGGCGGGATCCAGAGTCTTGCCGGCGGTCAGCTGGTTGTACATGTTGATGAAGGCATAAATGGGGTTGATGCTGGTGCCCACGCCCAGCGCGGCCAGGGTTCCGTCGTCGAACAGATCCTCTGCGCCCGCCTCCTCACGGAAGCCGGCAAACAGGATCTGGCCGGCCTTGCCGGCGGTGACGATGGGCTGCATGCTCTCCTCGATGCCGCCGGCACCGGCCAGCAGCAGGTCGATGTCGGGATACTGGGCTACGATGTTCTGGCTGGACTCGGTCAGGTTGTAGGCCAGAGCCTCCACAACGATGTTCACGATGCCCTCCTCCTTGGCGCGGGTGACGCCGGCATGACGGCCGTCATGCATGTTGGAGGTGCCGTCGGGCAGGCTCATGTAAGCCACGTCCTTGACGCCGCGGGTCTCGGCCAGCAGCTTCAGCATGGAATAGGTGGACTCGGCATCGTCGTTGCCGATGGCGCCCAGGTAGTACTCGTTGCCGGCCAGCTCAGCCAGCTGGGCATCGGTCATGGTCTGGGAGAAGAAGTGGATGTACACGCCGGCATCGGCACAGATCTGGGCCTCGTTGGCGGGGGCGAAGGTCACGCCGCTCAGAATGCCCTTGCAGCCGGCGGCGATGAAGTTCTCAATGGCGGAGGTGACTTCCTCGACCTCCTGCGTACCGACGTACTGGAATTCGACGTTCAGAGCTTTGCCCAGGGCGTTCAGGTGCTGCTGGCAGGTGAGGCCGTAGCCGTTGGAGGTGCTGGTGAGGATGACGCCGATCTTCAGAGGCTCACCGGAGGGCTCATTGGAGGGCTCCTGAGAGGGGTTGGCGGGCTGACCGGCGCTGGGCTGGGTGCTGGCGGGGGGCTTGTCGCTTCCGCCGCCGCAGCCGGCGAGCAGACCGAGAGCCATGACCAGTGCAAGGATGATCGCGATCGTTTTCTTCATAGTACACTCTTTCCTTTTCATTTATTTTCCCCCT
>CAKUHW010000306.1 GCA_934659415.1 uncultured Oscillospiraceae bacterium | reverse complement strand
CATCACCGCCGCACTGGCCTGAGAGACAGAAGAGATGATAGCGGGTCCGCCGCGGCGGGCCCGCTATTTCTGATATACCGTCCCGCGCGCCGGGGCTGATCGGAGGACATATGCTCAACTATCCCTGTCTGGTCCTGGACCACGACGACACCCTGGTGAACAGCACCGCCGTCATCCACTACCCGGCCTTCCGCCAGGCGCTGGATGTGCTGCGTCCCGGCCTGGAGCTGACGCTGGAGGACTACCTGCGCTACAACTTTACCCCCGGCTTTACCGCCCTCTGCCGGGACATCCTGCACTTCACCCCCGAGGAGGAGGCCTACCAGACCCAAAACTGGCTGCGCCGGGTGGACGCCCATATCCCCCGGGTCTACCCCGGTTTCCCGGAGCTGCTGAAGCGCTTCCGGGCCGAGGGCGGCAGGGTGTGCGTGGTGTCTCACTCCATGCGCGCCAATATCCTGCGGGACTGGCGGGAAAACGGTCTGGATGCGCCGGAGCTGGTGTTCGGCTGGCCCCTGGAGGAGATCATGCGCCGCCTCTCTCTCCCGCCGGAGGCGCTGCTGATGGTAGACGACCTGAAGCCCGGTCTGGATATGGCCAGGGCCTGCGGGGTGGACTTCGCCGCCGCGGGGTGGTCCCACAGCATCCCCGAGATCCGCGCCTTTTTCCGTTCCGCCGCCGTGCCCTGCTGTACCCGGGTGGCGGAGCTGGCGCCGCTGCTGTTCTCTTAGGCCGCCCGGTACGCTCCTTCAGCGGAGCGGCAAACAGTCTCACTTCAGATACAACCACGTCTCCATTTTGAGTCTATTTCTCAAAATGGAGACGTTTTCTTTTCTTCCTTACCTCCCGGTAACTGTACAAACACAGGATTTTCCGCCAAATCCGCAAGTTGGCATACTACTTGCAAGTAATCAGTTACTGAAAAGTAAGCTGCTTGAACGCGGCAAAAATCGGGAGGTCTTTTTATGAAGGATATCAGCAAAGTCCTGGTCTGCGGCGGCGGGATGATGGGCAAAAACATCGCCCTGGTGCTCACGGCGGATCCCGCCGTGAGCGTCACGGTGTACGACGTAAAGGATGGCGGCGTGCTGGCCGGCATTGCGGACTCGGCCCGCCAGCTGGCGGAGAGCGGTCTGCTGGACCCCACGTCCATGGAGGAGCGGCTGCGCCGCATCTCCTTTATCGACACCCTGGACCACCCCGCCGCGGCGGAGGCGGACATCGTATTCGAGGCGGTGTTTGAGGATATGGCCGTGAAGCAGCAGCTGTTTCTTGACCTGGAGCAGCGCTGCCGGCCGGACGCCATCTTCTGCACCAACTCCTCCGTTATGAGCCCCACGGAGATCTCCTCGGTGCTGACCCGGCGGGAACGGTTCGTGGGCACCCACTTCTGGAACCCGGCGCACCTCATCCCCCTGGTGGAGGTGGTGCGCTCCGACGCCACCGCCCCCGAGACTGCCGACGCCGTTATGGCCCTGCTGGAGCGGGTGGGGAAGGAGCCCGTGCTGTGCAAAAAGGATGTGCCCGGCTTCATCGCCAACCGGATGCAGCACGCCCTCTGGCGGGAGGCCATCTCCATCGTAGAGCGGGGCATTGCCGATGCGGAGACGGTGGACAAGGCCGTGCGCTGCTCCTTCGGGATGCGTCTGCCCCGGCTGGGCCCCATGGAAAACGCGGACATGGTGGGGCTGGACCTCACCTACAACATCCACTCCTACATTCTCAAGGACCTGGAGGACAGCCACGAGCCCTCTCCTCTGCTGAAGGAGCTGATGGAGGAGGGCAAGCTGGGCTTCAAGACCGGCGAGGGCTTCCGCCGCTGGACCGCCGGAGAGGCCGCGCAGGAGCGCACTGCCCTCAACGACTATCTGGAGCGCAGCCTGCACGCCTGAACGGGCCCGGTCAGGCCTGCTCCGCCCCGCCCTTCTTCAGCTTCTTGTAGAGCAGGGAGCGGTGGATCCCCAGCAGCTTGGCCGCCTTGGCCACGGACCCTCCGCAGGCGTCCAGCGCCTGTGTGATGTACGCCTGTTCAAACCGGGCGCAGGCCTCGTGGAGCGGCGTGTTCTGTTCCAGATCCAGCTTCATGCCGCGCACGCTGCCCCGCTCCTCTCCGGCGGCCGGTATGCTCTGGATGACCATGCGCCCGGAGATGGCGTAGCGCTCGATGATGTTGCGCAGCTCCCGGATGTTTCCCGGCCAGCTGTAGGC
>CAKUHW010000305.1 GCA_934659415.1 uncultured Oscillospiraceae bacterium | reverse complement strand
AGGTTGCACAGGTCGACCTCCAGCCCGGACAGCACCCGCATGGCCTTTTTCACGGTGTTCGGAATGTCATGTAGCTTCAGATCGAGGAAGATCCGGTGGCCGCGCTTTTTGATCTTCCGCACGATCTCCGGCCCCTCCGCATAGAACAGCTCCATGCCGATCTTTACGAAGGGCTTGACGCCGGAGTCGAAGTGGTCGAGAAAGGCAAAAGTCTTGTCGGCGGTTTCAAAGTCCAGCGCTATGATCACATCTCGTTTATTCATGGTGAGCTCCTCCTATTATGTCAGTCAGGCGTTCGATTTGATATCGCTCCATTACGGCTGGAAGGTCTTCCACGATCTTTTTGCAGGCCCACGGGTCCAGCAGATTGGCCGAGCCGACCTCTACCGCGGAAGCGCCGGCCAGCATCATCTCGATCACATCCTCCGCGGAGGAGACGCCGCCCATGCCAATAATCGGAATGCGCACCGCCTCATAGACCCGCCAGATCATGCCAAGAGCAATGGGAAATACCGCAGGGCCGGAGTATCCTGCCAGTTTATTGGCGATCACCGGTCTCTTTGCGCGCAGATCGATCCGCATTCCCATCAGCGTGTTGATCAGACTGATGCCGTCCGCGCCGCCCATCTCGCACGCCCTGGCGATCTCAGCAATGTCCGCAACGTTGGGGGAGAGCTTCATATACACCGGCTTGGAGGCCACCGCCTTGACCGCCTTTGTCACCTCATAGGCAGTCTCGGGCGCCGCGCCCATCGCCATGCCGCCGTGCTTTACATTGGGGCAGCTGATGTTGATCTCCAGCAGACCCACCTGTTCCGCCTGGCTGAAGCGCCGCGCCAGGTCGACATAATCTTCCACGCAGGATCCGCCAAGGTTCGCAACAACAGGCTTTCGGAAAAAAGTGCGGATCTCGGGGAGCTCGTGGGCAAGCACATGGTCCGCACCAGGGTTTTGCAGGCCGATGGAGTTGATAATGCCGCATGGCCCCTCTGCAATGCGGGGAGCGGGATTCCCAAAGCGGGGCTCTGGTGTTGTGCCTTTGATAGAAAAGGACCCCAGCACATTGATGTCGTAGAGTTCTGCATATTCCCTGCCATAGCCGAAAGTACCGCTGGCAGGGATGACCGGGTTGTCCAGCTCCAGCCCGGAGAGCACAACGCTTGTGTTTACCATATGATCTCCTCCCGCTTCAGCACCGGGCCGTCTTTGCAGATCCGTTTTGAGCCGTACTTTGTCCGGCAGGAGCAGCCCATGCAGGCGCCGAAGCCGCAGCCCATACGCGCCTCGAAGCTGTACTCGCCGGGGCCGGTCAGGACCTGATCCAGAGCCTTAAACATAGGCTCCGGACCGCAGGCGTAAAAATAGGTGTAGTGCAGTCCGCCGATTGCTTCCGTAGCAAATCCTTTCCGGCCCAGGGTGCCGTCGGCGGTGCAGATCACGGTATCAGCCAGGGCTTCAAAGTTCTCCCGGTAAAACACATCCGCGGCAGAATTGAACCCAAGCACTACCGTGGGCGCAGTCCCTGCGCCGCACAGGGCACGGCAGAGCTGCCACAGCGGAACAGCGCCTACTCCGCCGCCGATCAGCAGCGGCTGCGCCCCCGCAGCAGACAGGTCAAATCCGTTCCCGAGGCCAGCCAGAGCGTTCAGTGCTTCCCCCGGCTGCATGAGAGAGAGCAGCCAGGTCCCGCGTCCAACGACCTTGTAGATCAGGGTGAGCCGCCCCTTGTCAACAGCGCCCACGGACAGGGGACGGCGCAGATAGCAGCCGTCGATACGCAGATTAACAAACTGACCGGGGGCGGTGATCGGGGTGGTGTCCCCGGCCAGCCTCAGTTCCCATATCTCGCGGGCAATCGGACGATTTTCCAGTATGGTATACAGTACTTCCTTCATTTTGCCCTCCGGTTTCAGGCGTCAATGGTGGAGACGCACAGCGTGGTCTCCTCCAGCACGTCCAGCAGGACCTTTGCGGTATCCAGCGAGGTGAACATGGTAATGTTGTTCGCGGTCGCGATGCTGCGTATCTGATAGCCGTCCGTGTCTTCCGCGGAGCCGGTCACATCGCTGGTATTGAGCACATACGCAATATGGCCCTGCCGCAGGGCGTCCGGGATGTCCTGCGACCCCTCGCTGATTTTCTTCAGTCTGCGGGTGCGGATACCGTTCTCCTTCAGGAACGCCGCGGTGCCGGCAGTCGCCTCAATGTTGAAGCC
>CAKUHW010000304.1 GCA_934659415.1 uncultured Oscillospiraceae bacterium | reverse complement strand
GCACATCAACAAGACCTCTTCCGCAGTCCGTCTGATCCACCGGCCTACAGGCACGGTGGTGGAATGCCAGCAGGAGCGCTCTCAGTTTCAGAACAGGGACAAGGCGATGAAGCTGCTGGCTTCTATCCTCTATGAACGGGAGCAGGAGCGCATCCGGAACGAGCATGACCGGCAGCGCCGCAGCCAGGTGGGGGCGGGGATGCGCAACGAGCGGATCCGGACCTATAATTTCCCTCAGGGGCGGGTTACGGATCACCGGATCGGTCTGACATTATACAAGCTGGACGCCGTGATGGACGGCGATCTGGATGAGATCATTGATGCCCTGACCGCAGCCCACCAGGCCGAGCAGCTGGCAGAGGAGAGAGAGACGCCGTGAAACGAAAAACTGAGCTCTTATCCGAAGAGGACGCGGACCGGGCAGCGGATCTTCTGGCACAGGGCAGGCTGGTGGCCCTGCCCACGGAAACAGTATATGGTCTTGCGGCCGACGCCCTGCGCGAGGACGCGGTTCGTGCCGATTATGAGGCCAAAGGCCGGCCGGAGACCAAGCCCCTCAATGTTCTGGTAGACAGCATGACTATGGTAGAGAGCATATGTAAAGCTATTCCGCCTGACGCGTATAGGCTTGCCGAGGCCTTTTGGCCGGGGCCGTTGACGATGATCCTGTGGGGGAATGGCGCCCTGCCGGTCATCGTACCCGCCGGGGGAGCTACCCAGGGGGTGCGTTGCCCGGCCCATGAGAGCACCCTGCGGGTGATTCGGGCGCTTGGAAGACCGCTTGCCTGCCCGTCGGCCAATCTCTCCGGACACCCCAGCCCGAAGTGTGCCGCAGATGTGCTGGCGCAGCTGGACGGCCGGATCGATGCTGTTCTGGACGGAGGACCGTGCGGCGTGGGAGTAGAATCTACGATTCTGGACCTGACCGTGACCCCCTATCGCATTCTGCGCATGGGGGGGCTTGCCCGGGAAACCATCGAGGCCGTCCTGGGTAAGGGTGTAAAATAGAACAGGAACGGTGTGCTGCCATGCTGATCATTGGGATCACCGGTCCTACGGGGGCCGGAAAAACCACTGTGCTGGATGTGCTGCGCGGATTTGGCGCAGCCGTGTTGGACTGCGACGAGCTCTATCATGAGCTGACAGACAGCTGCCATCCCATGCGGGAGGAACTCAGCGGCCGGTTCGGCCCTGAGATATTTGACGAATTCGGGGCCCTGCGCCGCAAGGTGCTGGGGGCCATGGTGTTTGGAGACGAAGCGGCGCTGGCCGACCTGAACGGCATTACTCACCGCTACATCTCGCAGGCCGTGGGGGAGCGAATAGATCGGGCCCGGACGCAGGGCTGCCCAGCCGTGGCGATCGATGCCATTGCTCTTCTGGAGGGCGGGCTGGGGGCGCTGTGCGACATCACCGTGGCGGTCACTGCGGACGATGAGCTGCGCGTCCGGCGCATCATGCTGCGGGACGGCATCAGTGAAGAATATGCCAGAAGCCGGGTGGCGGCGCAGAAGCCGTCCGTCTGGTTTGAGGAGCGCTGCGACTATGTGCTGCGCAACGACGGAACGGATCCGGCGCTGCTCAGACAGCGCGCGCAGGCGCTTTTTGCACCTATGTTGAAAACCGTTAAGGAGGTAAAATAAGATGGAAGAGAAAACTGCGGGCCAGCTGCTGCGGGAGCAGCTGCTGGACAAGAAAAAGAACGGCTGGGATGTGGTGGACGCCGCTGCGGAGCAGTCCATCCACGAGTATAGCGAGGGATATAAGACATTTCTGGACCGGGGCAAAACGGAGCGCTGCTGCGTGCAGTATGCCGTAGAGCTGGCTGAGGCGGCGGGATTTGTGCCCCTTGTACGGGGCATGGAGCTGAAACCGGGCATGAAGGTGTACCGGGTGAACCGCGGCAGAGCGATGAATCTGGCCGTCATTGGTTCCGCGCCGCTGGATCAGGGCGTGTCCATCGTAGCCGCCCATATCGACTCCCCCCGGCTTGACCTGAAGCCCGCTCCCCTATACGAGGCGGACGAGCTGGCGTTTTTCAAGACCCACTATTACGGCGGAATCCGGAAGTATCAGTGGGTGACCATTCCCCTGGAGCTTCGCGGTGTAGTGGCCCTGAAGGACGGCTCTGTGGTGGAGATCTCTATCGGCGGCGAGGCGGGTGAACCCCAGTTCACCATCAATGACCTGCTGCCTCACCTGGCCGCGGACCAGA
>CAKUHW010000303.1 GCA_934659415.1 uncultured Oscillospiraceae bacterium | reverse complement strand
CCCCATGGATGGCCTCGCAGGAGATGCCCCGCATTTTCAGAAGACCCGCCAGACGGTCGGTCATATTCTTGGTGTTGCAGAAGGCGATGGCCCGCTCGTACTGACCGCCGGCCAGCAGGGCCGCCATGGTGTCCAGCTTCTGCTCCCGGCCCATCAGCTCGATCTGATACTGCTGGATATCCGGACGGTTCTCCTGCACCGGACGGACGGTGATCTCCACCGGGTCCCGCTGATAGACCCAGGAGATGTCCATGACCTCCCGGCTGATGGTGGCGGAGAACAGGCCCAGGTTGCGCCGGTGGGGGATGCGGTCGAGAATGCGGGTCACGTCCTGAATAAAGCCCATGTCCAGCATCCGGTCCGCCTCGTCCAGCACTACGGTCTGCACGCCGTCCAGCTTCACCGTGCGCCGCTTCATATGGTCCATCAGGCGGCCCGGCGTGGCCACCACGATCTGGGGCCGGTTTTTCAGCTGGGTGATCTGCTTTTCAATGGGCTGGCCGCCGTAAAGGCACACCGCCCGCACCCCCTCCCGGAAGGCGCACAGATCGTGGAGCTCGTCCCTGATCTGAATGGCCAGCTCCCGGGTGGGGGCCAGGATGAGCCCCTGCACCTGGTCGGAGGCCGGGTCGATGTGCTCCACCATGGGGATGCCGAAGGCGTAGGTCTTGCCGGTGCCCGTGGGGGCCTTGGCCACCACGTCCTTCCACTGCATGAAATACGGAATCGCGCCCCCCTGAATGGCGGTGGCCTGGGTAAAGCCCTTCTTGACCAGGGCCTTCATGGTGGCCTCCGAAAGGCCCAGATCTTTATAAAAATAGGTCTCCTGTACCTCGGTACCGTTGATCTCCATACCGCTGCTTCCTCTCTCTGCATAATTCCACGGAATAACTATAGCACAAGAAGACCAAAAAGGCAATCACTCCCGCAAAAACAAGTCTCCGGGGACCGCAAAACGGCCCCCGGAGAGGGAAATTTTCTTATTCGGACGACCGGATGGCCTCCAGCGCGGAGATCTTCACCGCCTTGTTGGCGGGATAGAAGCCGGACGCCAGCCCAATGAACACGGAGAACACCAGGGCGAACAGCACCAGCCAGAGGGGGATCACCGAGGTGCGGGTGATGGCGTCTCCCCCGGTGATGCACAGCAGGATGTTGGCGAAGGTGGGCGGCCCGCCCAGGGAGATCAGGTTCATGACGATCATGGCGATGTAGCTGACGATGCTGCCGATGATCCCGCCGATGAGGCCGATGGCCCCCGCCTCGGACAGGAAGAGCACCCGGATATCCCGGACGTAGCAGCCCAGGGCCTTCATGATGCCGATCTCCCGGGTCCGCTCGGAGATGGACATGATCATGGTGTTGGCGATGCCGATGGCCGCCACAAACAGGGAGATGGCCCCCAGGCCGCCCAGCAGCAGCATCTTCTGCCGGGCCTCCTTCTGCAGGGGCTCGCGGATGCTCTCCATGGACCAGGTGTCGAATCCGGCGGCGTCGATCTCCTTCTGGGCGTCGGCCACATGGTCGATATCCGTGGCCTTCACCACCACCTCGTTATAGGTGACGTCCTTCTTCGCACCCTCCTGGACCATGGCCCGCTCGATGATGCTGCGCACGGCGCTGGCGTCCATGATGATGCCCTGGGAGGTCTCCCAGCCGGTATTGTAGTTCTCCTTCACCGTGCCCACCACCTTCACCTCCGTGGTGAAGCTGGCGCCGCTGCTCAGCGTGATCTCCAGGGTGAGCTTGGCTCCGATGGGGTTGAAGTAGGGGTCGGGCACATTTACCAGGTTGCCGTTCTCATCCCAGCCGCCGCTGTAGCGGTCCACCCGGTTCATGCCGTCGGGGCGGAAGGTGTCCTTGAAGTTATAGGCAAAGTACTGCCCCACCAGCACCTCGTCCGCCTTTTCGGGCAGGGCGCCCTCCAGCAGCTCGTACCCCAGGTCGGCGGCGGAGTCCATGGAGATGCCCATCACAGTACACCAGCTGGCCTCGTAACGCCGGCTGGCACCGGTATACACGTTGGGGGAGTAATAGTTGCCCATCTCCAGCTTCGGGCTCACCGCCAGCACGCCGTTGATCTGGCGAAAATCGCTCAGGGTCGCCTCGGTCAGCTGATGGTCCTTATTCGAGTTGTAGTTATAGACCTGGATCAGGGTCAGATCGCCCATCTCGGCCAGCATTTTGTCCTGGGCCTCCTGGGTGCCGAGGCCCAGGG
>CAKUHW010000302.1 GCA_934659415.1 uncultured Oscillospiraceae bacterium | reverse complement strand
GATCAGCACCAGAAGGCCAAAGGCGACCCAGTGGTCCACCGAGGTGATCAGATCGGCGAAGTTGGAGGCCAGCAGATAGCCCAGGGTGGGCATAATGGCCTGAAAGGCGCCGAACCACAATCCGACGATCAGGGCGTGGCGGACCTTCAGCGTTCGGATGGACATCCCCTTACAGATGGATACGGCAAGGGCGTCCATGGACAGGGCCACGGCAAGCAGAAGCAGTTCTCCCAATGACATTGCAGATACATCCTCTCTGGCCCCGGAGGGCCGGTTTTTGTGCGGAGGGTATAAAAAAGACCGCTCCGCCCGCAGACGGATCAGTCTCATCGTTTCAGAGCCGGCCAGGCGCGCGCGCCAGTGTGTTGACCGGACCGCGGCAGTGCCGCCGATTACTCCCTTTTCCTCCGTCGATTATAGGGGATGCGGGGCCGGTTGTCAATGCGGGAATATGAAAAAATCTGAGAAATGTCTGCGGTCCCGCCGCAATATGCCGCAGAATTGGGGAGGGGGAGCGGAGACCGGCGGACCGGCAGCAGGGGGATGCCGGGGGCAATGTGAACTTTTGGTGAACTTTATCCGGAAAAACTTGCGCTCTGAGATGGGTGTGCGTACAATAATAAGAGATAAAAGGAGTGATTCCATGGGCTACATAACCTTTGAGCATGTCCGTAAGGTCTACAAAATGGGCGAGGTATCCATCAGCGCGGCGGATGGGGTCGATTTTGTGATCGATAAGGGCGAGTTTGCCGTGATCGTCGGCCCCTCCGGTGCTGGCAAGACCACTGTGCTCAATATGCTGGGCGGAATGGACACCTGTACCGACGGCACTATCACCGTGGATGGGACGCGGGTGAGCGATTTTACCGCCCGGCAGCTCACCGGCTACCGGCGGCACGACATCGGCTTTGTATTTCAGTTTTATAATCTGGTCCAGAATCTCACCGCGCTGGAGAATGTGGAGCTGGCCGCGCAGATCTGCGACCGGCCGATGGATGCTGCAGAGGTCCTGAAGGAGGTCGGCCTGGGAGACCGGCTGAACAACTTTCCGGCCCAGCTCTCCGGGGGCGAGCAGCAGCGGGTGGCTATTGCCCGGGCGCTGGCCAAAAATCCGAAGCTTCTGCTCTGCGATGAGCCCACAGGCGCGCTGGACTATGTCACGGGAAAGCAGATTCTCAAGCTGCTGCAGGACACCTGCCGCAGAGTGGGAATGACGGTGGTGGTCATCACCCACAATACCGCGCTTACTCCCATGGCGGACCGCGTGATCCACATTCGCAACGGGAAAGTGGCTGCTGTAGAGCGCAACGATGCACCTACTCCCGTGGAGAATATCGAATGGTAAGGCGC
Organism: uncultured Oscillospiraceae bacterium; assembly: GCA_934659415.1. Classification (GTDB taxonomy): domain Bacteria; phylum Bacillota; class Clostridia; order Oscillospirales; family Oscillospiraceae; genus Enterenecus. The sequence continues at coordinate 874 of CAKUHW010000302.1, read as the reverse complement.
GGCAGCCGCCTGCTCACCGACGCGGTGCGGGAGGTCAGGCACACGTTCAGCCGTTTCTTCTCGATCCTGCTGCTCTCCGCGCTGGCTGTGGCGTTTTTGTCCGGGCTGCGCACGGCGGCGCCGGATATGGAGTACACCGCGGACAATTACTATGACCGCACCTGCCTGATGGACGGCTATGTGCTCTCCACTCTGGGCATCACGGAAGACGATCTGACCGCCCTGGCCGGAGCGGAAGGCGTGGAGATGGTGGAGGGCGTGTACACGGTGGATGCCGTGGCCACCGATGCCACAGTCACCGTGCGCGCCATGCCGGAGCGCCTTAACCTGCTGGAGACCCTGCGGGGCCGCCAGCCTCAGGGAGAGGACGAGTGCGTGACCGAGGAGCTGCTGCTGGCCAAGCTTGGGCTGGAGATCGGCGACAGTCTGGAGCTCTCCCTGCCGGAAGACAACGGCGATGCGCTCAGGCGTGTTGTCTATACCATTGTGGGCACCGTAAATTCTCCGCTGTATGCCGGTACTGACCGGGGCTCCACCTCTCTGGGCAACGGCTCGGTGTCCGCCTTTGTGTATATCCCGTCCTCTAATTTTACAGCAGACTATTACTCTGTGGCCTATTTTACGGGGACCGGCCTGCGGGAGCTGGACAGCTACGGAGATACCTATGAGGACCGCATGACCGGCCTGGTGGACAGCCTGGCAGGGCTGGCAGACGAGCGGGCCGCCCTGCGATACGCCTCCGTGACCGGCGAGGCCCAGAAGGAGATAGAGGACGCCCAGGCGGAGCTGGACGAAAAGCGCGCTCAGGCGGAACGGGAGCTGGGGGATGCGCGGCAGGAGCTGGAGGAGGCCAGAGAGAAGCTGGACGACGGCT
>CAKUHW010000301.1 GCA_934659415.1 uncultured Oscillospiraceae bacterium | reverse complement strand
CAACTTACCCATGAGACCGCTCCTCTGGCTTTCTCCCTCCGAGTTCGCTGTCCAATATGTTTGACAAACCTACAAATTCGAAAAGTTGAGGTGAGGGAAGATGAAATTGATCTCCCGCAGTCCTGAGGAGACCCGGGCCATCGGCGCGCGGCTGGCGGACAGGCTGCAGGGCGGCGAGGTGGTGGCCTTTACCGGCGACCTGGGAGCGGGCAAAACGGCCTTTGTCTCCGGAATGGCGCAGGCGCTTGGCGTGGAGGAGCGGGTGACCAGCCCCACCTTTACCATCGTCAACGAGTACGAGGGCAGACGGCTGCCGCTGTTTCACTTCGATATGTACCGTCTCGGCAGCGCTGACGAGCTGTTCCACATCGGCTGGGAGGACTATCTGGCCCGGGGCGGCGTGTGCGCCGTGGAGTGGAGCGAGAACGTGGCCGATGCTATTGAGGAGAACGCGATTCGGGTATCGATTCTCCGGGGCGCGGAGGACAATGAGCGCGTGATCGATATTGAGGGGGTGGACCTGTGAGGATTCTGGCGCTGGAGACGTCGGCGGTGACCGCCTCGGTGGCGGTGACGGAGGACGAGAGGCTGCTGGCCCAGTCCTTTCAGAACAGCGGCCTGACCCATTCCGCCACGTTGATGCCCATGGCGGCGGACCTTCTGAAAAATGCGGGGCTGACTCTGGATGGGATGGACGTCATCGCCGTGGCGGCGGGGCCGGGATCCTTTACCGGCGTGCGCATCGGCGTGGCCGCGGCAAAGGGACTGGCCTGGAAGGACAACAAGCCCTGCGCGCCCTGCTCCACCCTGGCCTCTATGGCGTGGGGGGTGGCCCATATGGGCGGGGAGATCTGCGCGGTGATGGATGCCCGGAGAGATCAGGTGTACAACGCGCGCTTTCGCGCCGAGGGCGGCCGGCTCACCCGCCTGACGCCGGACCGGGCCATCGCGCTGCCCGAGCTGCTGACGGAGCTGGAGCGCGAAGGGAGCGCCCCGGTCCTGGTGGGAGACGGCGCTGCGCTGTGCCGCGCCGCCTTTGACCGGGCTGGCGTGCCGTATGTGACAGCGCCGCCCCATCTGACATACCAGACCGCCTGGGGCGTGGCGAAAGAGGCGCTGGAGCTGGCGCAGAGCGGCGGATTGGTGGCCGCGGACGCGCTTGTGCCGCAGTATCACCGCCTCAGCCAGGCCGAGCGGGAGCGGCTGGAGCGGGAGCAGAAAAGGGAACATCCGTAACATTACACAGATAAAGGGGAAAGGCACAATGTTTGAAAACGAGAAGAAGGTCCATATTATGGATCACCCGCTGGTGGCGCACAAGCTGACCATCATGCGGGACAAGCATACCAGCGTCAAGGACTTCCGCGAACTGGTCAGCGAGATTGGCATGCTCATCACCTATGAGGCGACCCGGGACCTGCCGCTGACCACCAAGCACATCGAGACCCCCATCTGCGAGATGGACGCCCCCACGCTCGCGGGCCGCAAGTTCGTGGTGGTCCCCATTCTCCGGGCGGGCCTGGGTCTGGTGGACGGCGTGCTGCGCATGGTGCCCTCCGCCCGGGTGGGCCACATCGGCATGTACCGGGACGAGGAGACGCTGGAGCCCCACCCCTACTTCTGCAAGATGCCCAAAGACGTGGCGGACCGGGATGTGCTGATCGTGGATCCCATGCTGGCTACCGGCGGCTCCGCCTGCGAGGCCATCGACGAGATGAAAAAGCGCGGCTGCAAGCACATCAAGCTGATGGTGCTGGTGGCGGCGCCGGAGGGCATCCGTGCTATCCTGGAGAAGCACCCCGATGTGGACATCTATGCCGGCGCCCTGGACGATCATCTGAATGAGCGCGGCTATATCGTCCCCGGTCTGGGCGACGCGGGCGACCGCATTTTCGGCACAAAATAAAGAGACAGGAGAGAGAACAATGATCGCATTGGGAAGCGACCACGCAGGGCGGGGTCTGAAAGAAGAGATCAAAAAGCTGCTGGACGAGCGGGGCCTGGAGTATGTGGACTTCGGGACGGACAGCGACGAGAGCTGTGATTACCCTGTGTTCGGCTTTGCCGCGGCCAGCGCCGTGGCCAGCGGCAAGTGTGAGCGGGGACTGCTGTTTTGCGGTACAGGGGTCGGGATCTCCCTGGCGGCCAACAAGGTGAAGGGCATCCGCTGCGTGGTGTGCAGCGAGCCGTACTCCGCCAGGATGTCCCGCCTGCACAACAACAG
>CAKUHW010000300.1 GCA_934659415.1 uncultured Oscillospiraceae bacterium | reverse complement strand
TCTCTATTCTACACCCGCCCGGAGAATAGTGCAACGGGCTCCCGCCTGGGGCGGGGGGAGAGGGATTCTTTTCGTTGCGCAGTCTGCCCAGGCGTGGTATAATAACCTGTCGGTAAGGGAGAATGGCCGGAGGTGAGAGTCACAGTGGAACTGAGTATGAGTCAGAAACAGGTTCAGACCCTGTCTCCCCAGATGATCCAGACCATGGAGATCCTGCAGATGGGAGCGCAGGAGCTCTTGGAGTACATCGAGGAGCAGACCATGGAAAACCCCGTGCTGGAGCGCGCCGAGGAGACGCAGAGCGCACAGGAGGAGCGGGGGGAACTGCGCCGAAAGCTGGACTGGCTGGAGGCCGGCGACTATCAGAACCGGCAGTATCACCGGGAGGACAGCGAGGGGGACGACGACCCGCTGCGCAGCTACGGTGTGGTGGACGATGACCAGGAGACCCTCTGTGAGCACCTGTTTGACCAGCTGCGGCCCCTCCGTCTGGAGCTGCCCATGCTGGAGGCCGCCGCATTTCTGGCGGAGAGTCTCGACGGGAACGGCTGGCTGGACGAGAGCGTACCGGCCCTGGCCGCGGAGCTGGGCTGTCCCGTGAGCCGGATGGAGCGGGCCCTGAGCATTGTGCAGGGGCTGGAGCCCGCGGGGGTCGCGGCGCGGGATCTGCGGGAGTGCCTGCTGCTGCAGCTGCGGCGGGAGCCGCGGCAGGACAAGCTGGCCATCCGCATTGCGGAAAACTATCTGGAGGCCCTGGCCCGCAGCCACTATGGGCTCATCTGCAGGGATCTGGAGGCCGACGGCGAGGCCGTGCGCCGCGCCTGTGACCATATCCGCAGGCTGGATCCACGGCCGGGGGGGACCTTCCGCACCGGGACCGCGCCGGCCTATATCGTACCCGATATCATAGTGAGCGCCGGACCGGAGCGGATCGAAGTGACCGCCAACGACCGGTTCTTTCCCACCCTGCAGATCAGCGGATACTATACCCGCATGATGCGGGAGGAGCAGGAGGATGAGAAGCTGCAGGACTACCTGACGGACAAGGTGCGGCAGGCCAGATGGGTGGTGCGCTCCATCGAGCAGCGGCGCAGTACGCTGCTGGCCTGCGCGCAGTGCATCGTGCAGCTGCAGGAGGCGTTTTTCCGCAGAGGGGCGGGCTGCCTGGCGCCCATGGCGCTGGCGGATGTGTCCCAGCGGCTGGAGGTCCATGAGTCGACGGTGAGCCGGGCGGTCAAGGACAAATACCTGCAGTGCAGCTTCGGTGTTTTCCCCCTGAGCTATTTCTTTTCCCGGGGGCTGAGCGCGGACCGGCCGGGGGACGGCGCCTCGCCGGAGGCGGCCAAGGTGCTGCTGAAAAAGCTGGTGGCGGAGGAAAACAAGCGCAGCCCCCTGTCTGACCAGAAGCTGTGCCAGCTGATGGAGGAACAGGGCTGCCGTCTCTCCCGCCGCACCGTGGCGAAATACAGGGACGAGTTGGGAATACCCAGCACCACGGGCCGGCGGCAGTACGGGCAGGAGGGCTGATCCGCGCCCTCTTTTCCGCGGCCGGGGCGGCCTGAAACACAATACGGAGACAGGGGCGGTGCTTCCGCCCGTGAAAAGGAGATCGGAATGACCGAGCTATACGAAAAATCCATTCATACCCTGGAGCTGCACCGGGTATTGGCTATGCTGGCGGAGGAGGCCTGCACCGAGGAGGGACGGGAGCTCTGCCTGAAGCTGATGCCCACGGCCGTGCGCAGCGAGGTTGCGCGGCTCCAGCGGCAGACCACCGCCGCCTTCGACCTGCTGGTGAAAAACGGGAGCCCGGCCCTGTCCGGGGTGCGGCCGGTGGCCGCAGCCCTGCAGCGGGCGGACCGGGGCGGCAGCCTGAACACCCGGGAGCTGCTGGACATCGCCCAGGTGCTGCGCTGCGCGCGGTCCATGCGCGACTACGGGGCGGGGGACAGAGAGCAGAAGACGGTCCTGGACGGCTACTTTGACAGTCTGACGGCGAACCGCTTCCTGGAGGATAAGATCACCGGGTCCATCCTCAGCGAGGAGGAGATCGCGGACAACGCCTCGCCGGAGCTGGCGGACATCCGCCGGCACATCCGGGCGGCTGCCAGCAAGGTGCGGGACGTGCTCAACCGCCTCATTGCCTCCAACCAGTCCAAATACCTGCAGGACAGCATCATCACCATGCGGGGCGGCCGGTATGTGGTGCCGGTGAAGAGTGAGCACA
>CAKUHW010000299.1 GCA_934659415.1 uncultured Oscillospiraceae bacterium | reverse complement strand
CACCCGACCCTCGCACAGGGCCGCGCAGAAGCGGTCCGGCCGCTCGGTGTAGACGGTCAGATGGAAGGCGGTACGGCGGGTGTCCGCCAGATACTGCTCCAGACTGCCCGCGGTGAGCAGCGCGTCGATCTCGATCTCCCTCAGCTGTGCCCGGACCCGCCGCGCCAGGTCCTCGTCGGCGATCCCCTCCAGCCACACCACATCCACCGGCGTCAGCGTCTGCCGGCCCACGATCTCCTCCGCCAGACGCAGCTCCGGCGCGCGCAGCCGCCGGCGGACCAGGGAGGTGTTGGTGCGCAGACTCTCCGTAAAGGAGTCCCGGGCTCCCTTTATGTCCGGCTCGTTTTCCGCCTCCCCCACGGAGCGTTTCTCCTCCGTGGACACCATAAAGGTGAGCGCCTGCGCCCGCCCCGGAAAAAACAGGGCCGCCCAGCCGCCCACCAGGTCCAGAGCCACCTGGTCCATCGTGTCCCTGCGCTGGGTGCCGAGACAATAGACCACTCCCTTTTCCGCCAGCTCGAAGGCCTCGTCCGCACCAGCCCGGCACAGCTCCCCGCTCTGGACCAGGGGGCGCAGCACATAGTCGCAGACCCGCTCGGTGCGCACCTGGCCGCCGATCCACAGCAGCTGCACCGGCTTGGCCGGGTCTCCCCCCAGAAAAATGGTCCGCCGGTCAAAATCCGCGCAGCCGGCAAAGATCTCCGCCGCCCGCTCCGCCGTCAGCGGGCCCTCCAGCCGCGGCTCCCTGCGGGGATGGGGCGGCGGCGTCTGTTTTTTGCTCCCAAAAAAGCCCATATCCACACTCCTCTGGGGTAGTATGGGCGCTGCCGAAGCTTTTATTCCGGCCGGGGGACCCGGGCTTGTGTTCCGCCGGTGAATATGATACGATGAGTTCCCCGCGCGCTTTGCGGGAGGAGAGCGGCAGCTCACACAGGAGGAACACGGATATGAGAAAAAGCGCACTGATCACAGGCTCTTCCCGGGGCATCGGCCGGGCTGTGGCCCGGGCTCTGGCGGAGGACGGCTACGGCGTGTGCATCAACTGCCGGGAGCGTATGGATCTGGCCCGGGCCCTGGCGGAGGAGCTGCGCGCGGCGGGGCACGCCGCCATCGCCGTGCAGGCGGACGTGGCCGACCGGCAGGCGGTAAACGCCATGGTACGCACCGCGCAGGAGGCCCTGGGGCCGGTGGAGCTGCTGGTGAACAACGCCGGCGTGGCCGGACAGGCCCTGTTTCAGGACGTGACCGACGAGATGTGGGACCGGTATTTCTCCGTCAATCTCAACGGCGCCCGCAACACCATCCAGGCCGTTCTGCCCCATATGATCCACGAAAAACGGGGCTGCATCGTCAACATCTCCTCCATCTGGGGCCTTCACGGGGCCTCCTGTGAGGTGACCTATTCCTGCACCAAACACGCCATCATCGGTCTGACCCGCTCTCTGGCCATGGAGCTGGCCCCCTCCGGCATCCGGGTGAACTGCGTAGCCCCGGGGGTGATCGACACGGACATGGTGCAGGTGCTGGGCCGGGACACCCTGGAGGAGCTGATCGGCATGACTCCTCTGGGCCGCCTGGGCACACCGGAGGACATCGCCGCGGCCGTGTCCTTCCTGGCCTCGGACAAGGCGGGCTTCATCACCGGGCAGGTCCTCACCGCCGACGGCGGCTTTCTGCCCTGACCGGCTGCCCGGCGGAGGCCCGCTCCGGCAGGGCCTCCGTTTCGGCATATGGCACATTTTCTGTCCCCGGGAACACTTTTTCCTTGACAGAAAAGGCTCCAGTCTTTACAATAATAAAAGATAATTTCGAAAAGCCGGGCGTGTTCAGCCTGTTTGAGCGTATCCGGATGCCCTTCGCGGGCGTCTCCTCTTCATATATATTCCCCCATCTGTATATGACACACTCAAATGCTGCGCTTTCACGGTGCGGTCTTTCAATTATCGCGGTGCACGCTGTGCATCGCGTCTTATTTTGAAAAAACGAACATTACAAATCTATGCAGGAGGTGTCACAGTTGAAGCTGTATCTTGCGATCATTCTGATCGCAGTCGCTCTGATTCTGGGCGCGGCGATCGGCGCGGTACTGGGCTACCGGCGCCGGAAGGCCACCGCCGAACGGGAGATCGGCTCCGCCGAGGAGGAAGCCCGGCGTATCATCAACGAGGCGATCAAGAGCGCCGAAAGCAAAAAGCGCGAGGCCACTGTGGAGGCCAAGGAGGAGATC
>CAKUHW010000298.1 GCA_934659415.1 uncultured Oscillospiraceae bacterium | reverse complement strand
CCCGGCGGGTCTGTCGGGACAGAGGAATCCCGGTAGTGGCTGTCCCCACCACCGGGGTGAAGCTGCGGCGGAAGTTTGCCGGGGTGACTCTGGCCAAGATCATCGGAACGGTCTGGAGTCTGGCAGAGGAGCGGACGGGTGAGCGGTACGCTATCCGCTATACACCGGATGGCCTGCTGGTAAAAAAGAGGGAGGAGACCACTGGGACGGTGATCCTGAAGGGGGCGGGGCGGCTGATGGACGCCACCACCGCGCAGGACGCTACCCAGGCGGTGAACAGCGTGGCAATCTATGACAGCAAGGGCAATTTCCTGCGCCGCAGCGGCGACAGCGAAGGGCAGAAGCTGCTGGGCGTAATGGAACGGCATATCACCAAGAACACGAGCAACGATGCGGACAAGCAGGCCAAGCAGCTGCTGGAGGACGGCGGTGTGCAGACCACAGTGACGGTAAATGCCCTGGGGGACCTGTCCCTGATCTCCGGTGAGACCGTGGTTGTGCAGGAGGAAAAGACGGGGCTGCAGGGCGTTTTCTGGATCGACGGGGATGTACACACCTGGAAAAGAGGCAACTACTACACCAAGCTGACGCTGAACTGCCGGAATGTAACAACCAGATTGAGTGCGGGGAGTGAATTAAAATGAGCGAAGCGCATACGGCGAAGGATCCATACTGCGGACTGAACCGGCATTTCTCCCGGCGGGCGCAGGGAGAGATCCCCAGCTGGTACGCCATCGGGCAGGTGCTTTCCGTCCAGCCGCTGAAGGTGCGGGCAGACGGGATGGATCTGGACCGCACAGACCTGAAGGTGGCCGGAAGCCTGCTGAGCGGCTGGACCGAGCAGCTGAGCGGGCTGAGTTGGCCGGTATCCTCCCAGCTGCCCGAGAAGAAGCTGACGGGGACCTGCAAGGTCACAGTCAATGGGGCAGTATGCGTGGGGACCGCAGAAGTGACACGGCCCGCAGAGACGGTGAGCGGCAAAACGGGGGCTGCGGCCTCGGCGACCCACGGAATACGCCTGAAGGCAGGAGATGAGGTGCTGCTGCTGCGGTCGGCCGACGGGCAGACCTATTATCTGGTGGAAAGGATGGTGAGCCTATGAGCTTATTCCCACTGCTGGAAACGGGGGATACAGCGCTGACGGGAAGCGGGCAGCTCCCGCTGGCCCGGGAAATCGCCTGGGACTTCAAGAAGGACCGCCCCCGCTGGGAAGGCGGGCGCCCGGTCTATGTGACCGGAGCGGAGGCCGTGCTGGTATGGGCGTGGAACGCCCTGCATACAGGCCGAGGGGAACATGATGTGTTCACCTGGGAGTATGGGCAGGATCTGGCGGAGCTGACCGGCCAACCGTATAGCGACGGCATCCGGCAGTCGGAAGCGGTGCGGCGGGTGCGGGAGGCGCTGCTGGTGAGTCCTTACATCGAGGACGTAAGCCAGGTAAGCGGTAATTTTGAGGGGTCGACCCTTTTTTTGACATGCAGGATCAAGACGATTTATGGGGAGGTGGCCATGGATGGCGCTGGAATCGCCCTTTGAGGCTATGACGCCGGAGAGTATTAAGGCCGAAATGCTGGACAGACTGGCGGCGGACGGGGTGGACATTGACACAAGAGAGGGAAGCTACTCCAACCTGCTGGTGAGCGAGGCGGCCTATGTGATGTGGAAATATGGGCAGACCCTGAACGGACTCTTGCAGATCATTTTCCCCGGGACGGCATCCGGAGAGTATCTGGATCTGCATACAGCCCAAATCGGGATGACCCGACAGCCGGGGCGAAAAGCGACGGTTATGGTGACCTTTTCCGGCGTGGACGGGACGGCGGTCCCAGAAAAAACGGCGGTATGCACAGAGAGCGGGCTGCGCTTCCTGACTCAGGCGGCTGTCGTTATCACCAAGGGGATCGGGACTGTGTCGGCTGAGGCCGAGGAGACAGGGGCAGCCTATAACGTGTCTGTGGGCAGCATTGACCAGCTGGCGGTGAATTTGCCTGGGGTGACCGGAGTAACCAATGCCGGCGCAGGCGAGGGGGGTACAGACCCGGAGAGCGATGCGGATCTGTACGCACGGTATCACGAGCGGATGGCGGCCCCTATCGCCAGCGGCAACGCCAACCACTATGTGATGTGGGCCAAAGAGGTGGCCGGAGTCACCCATGCTGCGTGTCTGCCCCTGTGGAACGGGAACGGAACCGTGAAGGTGGTGCTGGGAGGCAGCGACCGGGGGCCGGT
>CAKUHW010000297.1 GCA_934659415.1 uncultured Oscillospiraceae bacterium | reverse complement strand
CGTCATCTCTCCTCCTCTGTGCCGTCTCCCCGCTTGACAAGGGCGAAAAGCCAATCTATGATCCGCCGCCCCGGCCTGGCCCGCCGGACCCGGTCCTCCGCAACAGGTCCCGCGCAGACCAGCTCTGTCTCCGCCACCTGCACGCCGTTCAAAAGCCACACCACTCTGCCCGCCGCGGCGCCCCGGGCCACCGGAGCGGTCAGGGCGGGTATGGTCTCCACCACGCACTCCAGCCGCTCCCCCTCTCCCAGGGGAAATCGCACTGTATCAGCTGCGGCGGCCGCGGCCGACGGCACAATGCTTCCGGATACCGGGACCGCCCCCAGAACCTCTCCCTGGCCGCAGAGTAGCCGCGCAGGATAGGCGGAAAAGCCGTAGTCCAATAGTGCGGTATGGTCGTTCCAGTCATCCGGGTCGTTCAGCGTGACGCAGATCAGTGTCTGCTCCTCCCGCCGGGCCGCCGACACCAGGGTCCTTCCGGAGCGTTCCGTGTACCCTGTCTTCATCCCAATGCACCCCGGATACCTGGAGAGCAGTCTGTTGTGGTTATAAAAGGTGCGCGTTCCCACCGCCGCGCTCTTTGCGGCGCAGATCTCCGCCACCACCTCATTCTCCAGGCAGGCGGCGGCCAGCAGCGCCATGTCGTAGGCACTGGAGTAGTGGTCTGCCGCATCCAGTCCGCTTGGGTTCACAAAGTGGGTATCCACCATGCCCAGCGCGGCCGCCCGCTCGTTCATCCAATCCGCGAACCGCTCCTCCGTTCCCGCCGCTGCGCAGGCCAGGACCATGGCGGCATCGTTGCCGGACTGCAGCAGCAGCCCGTACAGCAGCCCGCGCACCGTGATCTTCTCTCCGGCATGCAGGTAAATGGACGAGCCCTCGCTGCCAAGCCACTCCGGCTGTACCGTCACCTCGCGCTCCAGCCCGGGGAAGCGCTCCACCGCCACGAGAGCCGTCATCAGCTTGGTGATGCTGGCGATAGGCCGGCGCGCATGGAGCTGCCTGGCGTAGAGCACTCTTCCGCTTTCCGCGTCCATCAGCACAGCGCAGGACGCGGCCGGCTCCGGGGCGCAGAGCGCACCGGAGCAGAGCATCAAGGCCGCCAGGGCCGCCGCAGTCAGCACACGAAAAAAGCGTTTCAAAAAGGCCACTCCCATCCGAGGTCTCAGATGGGAGCAGTATGGCCCTTTTTATTCTGTCCTATCCTCCGCAGCCTGCTTCTCCGCCGTCTTCTTGTCCAGGTAGCCCGTGACCTTCTCAAACATCTCAGGCACCAGCTCGACGATGCGGCTGACGGAATCGTCCGGCGGAGGCGCCACGGGGAGCAGGCGCACACTGCCGTCCTTCACGATCAGGAAAGCCACCGGAAACACATTGACTCCCGCGCCGGCGCCGCCGCCGAAGTTTTTTGCCGCATTGGGGGTCTTGCCGAAATCAGACCCGCCGGTAGCAAAGCCGAAGGACAGCCGGGAGACCGGGATCAGCGTGACTCCGTCCTGCGTCACGATGGGCTGGCCTACCACCGTGTTGGCATCCACGATCTCATGGATCTTTTCCATTGTAGTCTGCAATACCTCATTGATGGGATGTTCGTTGCTGTTCATCACTTTGCCTCCTGTTTCTCATCTGCCGGTCCTTTTCCGCTCCGGCTCCATTGTATCAGCATTTTTATTCCATAATACAGTCCGATCCAAATCAGCTGCCCCAAGCCCGCCGTGATCACCGCATCCAAGCGGATCGCCGGCTCTGCGGCGCCATAGTCCAGGTCGATCTGAGAGCTGCAGCGCTTGATGCGAAAGCTATTGTCCAGGACAGGCCAAATGGCTCCCAGCAGCGCATTCGCCCTGCCGTAGCCCAGCGCGGCGGCAGCCGCGTCCTTCCCGCCCCACACCACGGACAGGTCAAGCTTATGAATGCACAGCCTCCGGCGAAACGCCCCGGCCGTCTGGCACACGATGGGCAGCAGGCTCATAAACCTGCCGACGTTCCCGCCCTTCTTCTGCACATGCCCCTGCGCCGGCTGCGGACGCTTCTTCGGTTTTGGCGGCTTTACTGCCTTCTTCTTCGCCTTTTTCTGTTTCACCTTCCGCGGCGGCAGAAGCACCAGCCGCAGCGGGCCGGCAATTCCGGTAAGAGCGAAGCCGTCCTCATCGTAGCGGACCCGCCCTCCCAGCCGGAGCTGCCCCAGCGCGAAGAGACAGGCCAGAATGATCAGGACGATCAGCCAGCCGTTCATACAGCTC
>CAKUHW010000296.1 GCA_934659415.1 uncultured Oscillospiraceae bacterium | reverse complement strand
CCTCCTGATTGCGCTTCAGATCCGCCACCATGCCGTTGAAGCGCAGGGCCAGCTCCCCCAGTTCGTCCCCGCCCTCCGGCTGCACGGTGACGTCCAGATTGTTGCCGCCCACCTGCTCCATGCCCCGGCGCAGCCGCTCGATGGGCCGGCTGAGCTGCCGGCTGAGGCGCAGGCTCAGCAGTACGGACACCGCCACGCAGATCAGCGCGCACCCCAGACTGACGGTGTAGAGCATCCGCAGGGTGGCGCGGGTAAACACCTGAGGCCGCTCCAGCACGGCGTACAGCCCCGTGCCCTCGTGGCGGCTGACGCTGTAGAGGAAGTCCTCCGACACCCCTTCCACCGAGCCCTTTTCCAGAAGCCGCTGCCGCAGCAGGGGAGCAACGGTCTCCGCCCGGGCGGCCTGGGTGCAGTACACCGGGTCCCAGTAGCGGCTGAGAAGGAGGAGATCGCTGCTGGCCCCGCAGACGCCCTCCAGCAGGGCGTCCAGACCGGAGCGGGTCAGGCTGACCACCAGGTAGCCCACGGCCCGGCCGCTGCCGCTGCGCAATGGCGCTGCGGCGCGCAGCAGCACGGACTCCCCCTCCTCCCCGGGGAGGAAGGTGAGGGCGCCCGCCCGCCGGGCGGCGCACAGCACCCCCCAGTCCGTGGCCAGAGCGGCGGCGGAGCCGCTGTGGGTGGAGTAGCGCCAGATCCCGGCGTTGTCGTACAGGTCCAGCCGGGCAAAGGCGCGCAGCCGGTCCGCCGCGTCAAACAGCTTGGCATATACCTGGGTCCGCCCCGCCTCACCGCCGGTGAGGGCGGCGGTGATCACCGGGTCGCCGTTCAGGGCGTCCGCCGCCTCGCCGGCGGCGGCGCTCACGCTGTCCAGGGACTGGAGCACCCGGTTCAGGTCGTCCAGGGCATCCTTTTCCGCATCGGCGCTCATCCGCAGGCGGAAGATCTGCACCAGCATGGCCGAGCACAGCAGCAGCGGCGCCAGCGAGGCCGCCAGGGTGGCCAGAAACAGCCTGCGCCGGAAGGGATGGCTTGGCCGCGCGCTCATTCCCCCTCCTCCTCTCCGCCCAGGTAGAAGGCCCAGGTCATGAGAACGGCGTCATGCCGGTCGCTGGCCCAGTCCGTATCGTAGTCCAGCAGGGGCAGCTCGTCCAGATCGGGCAGGTCGGCCAGGGTATCCACATCCGTGCGCACGGAGCGCCGGTAAAAGCGCTGGGCCAGCCGGCGCTGCACATCCCGCTCCACGGTAAAGTCCAGAAACCGCTTCGCGTTGTCCTCGTGGGGCGCGCCCCTCACCAGGGCGCTGCCGTCGGGCACGGCGCTGGTGCCGTCGGCGGGGTAGACGATGGCGATATCGTCCCCGGCGGCCATGCGCTGCAGGGCGGTCTCCTCCAGGGTGACCCCCACGGTGCAGCTGCCCTGGGCCACCGCGGTGAGCACCTCGCCGGATCTTTTCAGCTGGCGGCCGTCCAGATTGCGGGCGAAGCGCCGCAGGACGTCCTCCCAGTCGCCCCCCGCCGCCGCCGTCAGGGTCACCAGGGCGGTATAGGCCGAGCCGGACACCTGGGGGTCGGCAAAGGCGATGCTCCCGGCCAGTTCCGGGGAGAGCAGGTCGGCCCAGCCGGTCACCGCGCCAGGTTCCGCCAGCTTGGTATTATAGATGAGCACCGCCGGCAGGGCGGAAAAGGGGGTCCACAGATCCCCGGCGCAGCGGTAGCGCTCCGCCACCGCCTCCGTCCCGGCACAGCGGTAGGGTGAGAACAGATCGGCGCAGGCGCTCAGGCTCTCCACTCCGCCGCCGAACATCACGTCCGCCCGGGGGGCGTCCTGCTCCCGGCGGATGCGCTCCAGCAGCTCGTTGGTGCCGCCGGACACCACCTCCACCCAGATACCCGTGCGCTCCTGGAACTCCCGGACAATGGGCTCGTACACCTCCGCCTTGTGGGAGGTGTAGAGCACCAGGCGCTCAGCCTGGTCCGGGGCGTAGTCCGCGGCGGCGTCCTGCCGGGAGCCGGCGCAGCCGGACAGCAGCAGAGCGCAGGCCAGCAGGGCGGGCAGCAGTCGTCTCATGGGTGGCACCTCCCGGAGGCCCGCGAGGAGACGCGGGCCGGTCTTTTCTTCCAGTATACCACAGCCCGGCCCGTTGGGCAAGCAGAGGAGAGAATACGCATTTCCCGCATTTGTAGTACTACAATACATATTGTACAAAAGAATAAAAAAGGTATGAGAGATAGGGCCTCATGAGTTAAAGTTAAGTT
>CAKUHW010000295.1 GCA_934659415.1 uncultured Oscillospiraceae bacterium | reverse complement strand
GGCCCCGCAGGCGCTGGCTGCGCGGGGCGGCCATCGCGCTGCTGGCGGCGGCCATCGTGCTGGCCAACCTGTTTACCTTTGTGTTCCATGTGGTGCGCTACTACGGCGACGGGATGGAGCCCACCCTGACCAACGGGCAGACCCTGCTGCTGCGCAGGACCACCCATGTGGCCCAGGGGGACGTGATCGCCTTTTACTACAACAATAAGCTGCTGGTCCGCCGGGTAGTCTGCACCGGCGGCAGGCAGATCACCGTGGAGGAGGACGGCAGCGTATACCTCGACGGCGGACGGCTGGAGGAGCCCTACCTGACGGAGGCGTCCTACGGCCAGTGCAGCGTGGAGTTTCCCTGCTATGTGCCGCCGAACAGCGTGTTTGTGATGGGAGACAACCGGGCGGCGGCCATGGACAGCCGCCTGAAGGAGATCGGAACGGTATCCGAGGACCGTATTCTGGGTAAGGTGCTGTTTGTGGACTGACGGGAATGGAGGAGTGAGCAGAGCGTGCGGGGAAACGGGAGAGACCATAGGGACAAGGGAATATGGTTGATCATCGCCCTGGTGTTTGCGGCGCTGTTGTCCGTCCTGGGGGCCGCCGGGGCGGCGGTCACCCCCGCCCTGGCCCTGGAGCAGCGGCCATGGTGCGGCGCCCGGGAGCATGTGCACACGGAGGACTGCTATCTGGGGGACGTGCTCACCTGCGGGCAGAAGGCCCACACCCACTCCGAAGCCTGCTACCCTGTGCGCCTGGCGGACAACGATCTCAACACCCTGCTGACCCAGATCGACCGGACGGCGGACAAGAGCCTGGAGACCCTCGTCCGCGCCGCCCTGGTCTCCGCCGGGCTGGAGAGCGGGACCTCCGGAGAGGACCCCGCCGGTACGCCCTCCCCCGAGCCCACGCCGGATGCCTCCGCGCCGTCTCCCTCCCCTTTTGAGGACGGGGAGGCCCCCACCGTGGTGGGGGAGACCATGGCCCGGGTGAACGCCGAGACCGTCCGCCGGGAGGGGCAGAGCGGACTGGTGCTGAACGAGGACCTGACGCTGCAGACGAAGTCCGGCCGGGGCATCAGCGAGAGCCAGCTGCTCCAGGAGCTGCTGGAGCGCAGCGGCGCAAGCACCCAGTCGGTGGGTGACAGCCCCAGCACGGCCGACAATACTGTGAACTTCTACATCCGCCTGGACGGGAGCCTCACCTGCATCGGCAGCGGCACGCTTATGGCAAGCTCAAGCGGCTGGTGGGGCAACTACACCTACTGGATATCCAAGACAAACGCGGCCCAGATATATACGGACCTGCTGGAGACGAAGTCCCTCGGCTCCGGTACGCTCCAGTCCAGCGGCTACTTCCTGCGATACGGCACGTCAAGCCCGACGGGGACGACAAGCTTTGGGTCCACTGTCTGGACTTCGGGAAACAACATCACCTTTGGTACTGGAAGGAGCAGCACTGTCTCTGCCCGGTATGCGATCCTTACTTCTGCGAGAGACAGCACCACCCCCATCGACTTCTACACCCTCACCCTGGACTACTCCGCCATGGGCACGGGCCAGACCAACGATACGAAATACGTGGAGGAGGACCTGACCTACACCCTGCCCACTCTGACCGACGGCCACTGGGAGGACGAGGACGGGAACACCGTGACCTCAGTCTCCCTCACGGCGCCCGCCGCAGTGTACGCCAAGCCGAACGTCTGCACCGTCACCTACCTGGCGGGGGGCGCGCAGTACGCGCGGGATACCGGCATTTCCCCCGGGACGCTCTACACCCTCCGGGCCATCCCCGCCGGGTACGACGCCTGGCGCTCCGGCACGACCTACTACCCGGGCGGCTATGAGCTGACTGTCAGGCGCAGCATGACCCTCACGGCGGTGCGCACCGTCACGGTGACCTTCCTTCATCTGGACGGCACGGTCACCACGGAGCAGGTCTACCAGGGCCAGAGCGTCACCCTGCCCTCCGGCTACTGGACGGACGAGACGGGCGGCAGCTATGCCGGGGGCTCTTCTGTGGCCCCCAGCGGGGACTGCACCTTTACCGAGACCGCCGGGCCCCCCATTCAGGTGAGCTACGCGGTGAACTGGTCCACCCCCAGCGGCCTGACGGCCCCGGCCACGGCCCCCGCCGTGGTGGGCAGCACCAGCTACACCGTGGCCGGGGGGAGCAGCCACACGGTCAGCCGGGTGTCCCAGCGGGTGGTCTCCTGCACCTTCCGCATAGGCTACACCCGCTATGGGGCCGTGTACTTCGCCGG
>CAKUHW010000294.1 GCA_934659415.1 uncultured Oscillospiraceae bacterium | reverse complement strand
GGTGAATACCGTGTTGAGGATGGCTGCCAGCTTGCCGAAGGCGAACCGCTCGTGGGCGGTGATGAGGGAGGAGAACACGCTCAGGGGGAAGGAGGCGGCCAGGTTGATGATGA
The DNA here is from genome assembly GCA_934659415.1 of uncultured Oscillospiraceae bacterium. Taxonomy (GTDB): domain Bacteria; phylum Bacillota; class Clostridia; order Oscillospirales; family Oscillospiraceae; genus Enterenecus. The sequence goes on along the minus strand of CAKUHW010000294.1, from coordinate 2,155 downwards.
GGATGGACAGCACCCGGCGGAGGATGTCCAGCTCCTCCGGGGTAAACTTCTGTCCGAACAGGGTGGGCAGAAAGTGGTTGGACAGCACCGTGCAGATGGCCAGAGCCACGGTGCCCAGCCCCAGGTACATCAGGAAGAAGGCGCCGCTGCACCGCTCCGCCCGCTCCTCCTCTCCCCGGGCGCGGTAGTCCACATTGAAGCGCACCAGAGTCTGGCCGAAGCCCAGATCCAGCATGGCCAGAAAGGAGATGACCGCCGTGGCCACGGAGTACACGCCGTATTCGTTGGGGCCCAGGCAGCGGAGCATAATGGGGGTGTACACCACGCCCACCAGCACGTTGACCACCCACTGGACGTAGGCAAGCATGGTGCCCGCCCGTTTCTGATCTCTCACAAAAGCACCCCTCACCGGGACGGAGGGCCCGCCCCGCCCCCCGGGGGAGCAGGGTGGACGCGCCGGATACCGTCTGAATTCTATCCTACTATTATAGTGGCCGCCCCCGGCCCTGTCAAGGCGGGCGAGAGGCTTTGCCGGCCTTTGGCCCGCCGGGCTCGGCAGGGCTCTGCCAAGCCCATGCCCCCTTGTGTAAAGGGGGGACGGTCGGCGGCCTCTGCCGACAGAGGGGATTGTTGCCGTGCCAACGGCAGGCGGCCATGGTGACGACTCCTCCGCTGCCAGCTTCCTTTCGCGGCGGGCCGGACAGAAACGGGCAGGCCGCAGGGCTTTGAGACCGCAGGGGCTGATATCATCTGCCCGCCCTTTGGACCGCCGGGCTTCCTGTTGCGGCTATAGGGCCGATGTCCTCCTCGGCGATCTCCACCGCCTCCGGGTGGGCCAGGGCCACCTGGCGCAGGCCAACGGCGGTCTGGCGGAAGGCCAGGGCCACCGCCTCGCCCCCCTCCCAGATCAGCCGCGCCCGACCGCGCTCCACCCGGGCGCGCACCTCCCCGCCGGGGCAGATCAGACGCAGGTGGGCGCGCAGGCTCTGCACCAGGATACTCACCGCGGCGCACACCTCCGGCTGACCCGGGGCGTGGCCGTCGGCCCGGAGGGCGCAGCGCCAGCGGCCCTGCCCCGGGCGCTGCACCGCGGAGAGCTCCGCGCGGATCATGTCTCCCCCGCTCCCGCCGCGGTGCGGCGGGCCAGCCCGGCGGCATAGCTCTCCGTGGGCGGGGCGGGGACGGGGCTGCGCCCGCCCCCGGCGGACTGCCCGGCATCGGAGGCGGCGGCAGGGGCAGAGGCGGCGGGCTGCTCCTCCGCTCCCCCGGTCAGGGCGGCCAGGCTGCGGCTCATCTGCTCCAGCAGGTCCAGCAGGGACTTGCCCTCCCGCACCCGCTCCCGCACGGCGTCCACCCCCTCGAAATCCATCATGTCCAGGGCGGCCAGGGCCTCCTGGGCCCGCTGGGGGTCGAAGAAGCCCAGCTTGTACAGCTCCTTGGCCTGCTCGTTCTGCTCCATGCGGGAGAAGGGGCTGCGCTTGCGGGAGCGGATCTTCAGGTCGAACACCGGGCGGCGGTACAGGGTCTCCCCCGCCCCCTCTCCGGCCAGAGGCTGGTCCCGGATGGCCCGGTTGGAGAAGTCCACAAAGCGCCAGCTGCCGTCCGATCCGGTGATGCGGAAGGCCCGGGCCTCATCGTAAAACTGCCGCATGCGGCTGATACACAGGGCGTTGATCCGGCAGTAGGCCCGGTAGCTGGCGGCGATCATATCCCGGCTGACCTTGCTGCCCGCCTCCTGCAGGGCGGCGATGGCAGAGGCCGCCGTCACGCCGCCGGAGGCGCTGCCCGCGTTCACGTCCCGGTTGGAGGCGGTGTCCTTCATCTCCTCGATCTTCATCTGCAGCACGTTCACATACACCCCGTCCAACCCGGACAGCGTGATCTGCTTCAGCCGCCGCTCGTCCAGCTCCCCCTCCACGTGGACCAGGGGCTTGTTCCAGTCCAGATACTCCTCCTCGTTCACCCCGGTGCTCTGGCTGACGAAGGCCCGGGGCCGGGTGGCCTTCATGGAGTAGTCCAGGATGTTGCCGAAGAGCTTGTCGATGTACAGCTGGGGGTCCTTGCAGATGGCCACATACCCGAAGCCCACGGGGGTGCCCTTCTCGGGGAAGAGGGTGTCCAGCACCACGGGGTACTCCCCGTCCTCGTACCAGCC
>CAKUHW010000293.1 GCA_934659415.1 uncultured Oscillospiraceae bacterium | reverse complement strand
GGCTGGAGCAGGGAAAGGGCTGGTTCCCTCTGGAGGGCCTGGGAGCGCCGGGCGCGCCGTGGGCGGAGATCTGCGAAAACGGCGTGTACTATACCGTAGATGTTGAAAACGGGCAGAAGACCGGCTTCTTTCTGGACCAGAAGTACAACCGCCGGGCGGTGGCCCGCCTGGCCAGTGGGCGCAGAGTGCTGGACTGCTTTACCCACACGGGCTCCTTTGCCCTCAATGCCGCCATGGGGGGCGCAGAGCATGTGACGGCGGTGGATGTGTCCGCCGCCGCGGTGGAGATGGCCCGGGAAAATGCCCGGCGCAACGCACTGGAGTCCCGCATGAGCTTTCAGACCGCCGACGTATTCGATCTGCTGCCCGGGCTGGAGGCAGCGGGCGGAAAGCCCTACGATTTCATCATCCTCGATCCTCCCGCCTTCACAAAATCCCGCAGGACCGTGCACAGCGCAGAGCGGGGATATAAGGAGATCAACCTGCGGGCCATGCGCCTGCTGCCCCGGGGAGGATACCTGGCCACCGCCTCCTGCAGCCACTTCATGCCCGCGGAGCTCTTTGAAAAAATGCTTCGCTCCGCAGCCCGGGACGCCGGCGTGGAGCTGCGGCAGATCGAAGAGCGGCAGCAGGCGCCGGACCATCCGATCCTGTGGAACGTTCCGGAGACAAGTTATCTGAAGTTCTATATATTCCAAGTTGTGTAAAGGGGAGTTGGTTGTCGTGAATGATCTGAATGAAAAGCTGCTGGACTACATAGCCGCCTGCCCCACCGCCTACCATGCGGTGGCCCATACGGCGGATATTCTGGAGGAGCGTGGGTATATCCGGCTCTGCGAGGGGACGGACTGGACGCTGGAGCAGGGGAAGGGCTATTTTGTCACCCGCAACGGCTCGTCCCTCCTTGCCTTCCGGATCCCGGAGGGGGAGTGGCAGGGGTTTTTGATGGCCGCCGCCCACTGCGACAGCCCTGCCTTTAAGATCAAGGAAAACGCGGAGCTGCCCGGGGAGCACTATGTCCGGCTGTCCACGGAGAAGTATGGCGGAATGCTGTGCGCCAGCTGGATGGACCGCCCGCTGAGCATCGCCGGGCGGGCTGCTGTGCGTACGGCAAGCGGCGTGGAGACGCGGCTGGCGGATCTGGGCGAGCCCTGCGCCGTCATTCCGAATGTGGCGATTCACATGGACCGTGCGGCCAATGACGGCAAAAAATACGACCCCGCGGTGGATATGCTTCCGCTGCTGCGCGCCGGCGGCAGCGGCGGGACCCTGCGGGCCCGGGTGGCCGCCTGCGTTGGGGCGGCAGAGAAGGATATTCTCACAACGGATCTGTTCCTCTATAACCCGCAGCGCGGCGTCTGCTGGGATGGCCTGCTCTCCGCGCCCCGGCTGGACGACCTGCAGTGCGCCTTTTCTGCGCTCACAGCCTTTCTGGACGCCAATGACTGTAAGGCCGTTCCGCTTTACTGCCTGTTTGACAACGAAGAGGTGGGCAGCGAGACCAAGCAGGGGGCCGCGTCTACCTTCCTGGCCGACACCCTGGAGCGGATCGCGGGCAGCGCGGCGGCCTGCCGCCGCCATGTGGCGCACAGCTTCCTTGTGTCCTGCGACAACGCCCATGCCGTGCACCCGAATCATCCGGAGTATCAGGACAAAAATCATGCCGTGTGGCTGAACGGCGGGGTAGTGATCAAGTATAACGCCAACCAGCGCTATACTACTGACGCTGTCTCCGCTGCGATCTTCGGCCTGGCCTGTGAGCGGGCCGGAGTGCCCTTCCAGCGCTACGCCAACCGGGCGGACATGGCGGGAGGGTCTACCCTGGGCAACATTGCGAATACCCAGGTCTCCCTGAACACGGTGGATATCGGCCTGGCGCAGCTGGCCATGCACTCCGCCTTTGAGACGGCCGGAGCGGAGGACACGGCCCATATGGTGTGCGCCCTCACGGAGTTTTACGGCGCGCCGCTGCACATGGAAGCGGACGGGTGCTACTGCCTGGCGTGAGGGGGCGGGAAGCCGTGTATCACTGCTTTCGTCTGAGGCGGGGGGAGGACCTCTATGAGAGCCTCTCCCGCTACGCCCGGGAGCACCACATCGCCGCGGGCGCTGTGCTCTCGGCGGTGGGCTGCGTGTCCCGCTGGACGGTCCGGGATGCCGGCGGCGTGCGCATCCGGAGCGGGGAGGAGGACGTGGAGATCGTCTCCCTGATGGGGACCGTGTCGGAGCACGGCTGTCCCCTCCATGTGAGCTTTGCCCGGGAGGATCTCTCTGCGTTTGGCGGGC
>CAKUHW010000292.1 GCA_934659415.1 uncultured Oscillospiraceae bacterium | reverse complement strand
GTGCTGGGGTTTGGCTGCATTTTGCTGGCCGCGCTGCTGGGCGGACAGGAGATCGAATTAGACGGCCATGCGCTGGCAGAATTGGCGGGATGTCTGCTTGGCGGGGGTCTGGCCGGGCTCTTTTCGCGCAGGGCGGGGAAAAAGAGGCGAAAGGCAAGGCGTTGAAGGGCTGCCGGGTGCAGTCCTGTAAAAGGAGAATGATATACCGTTATGAATCAGAGAGAACTCAATGAACTGCGGCGCAGATTTCATCGGGACCGCAGCAACATCAGCCATGTTTTCGGCTGCTATGTAAACAGCAATCGCTCCGTGATCTCCTGGATCGATGCCGCGCTGGGGCCCATGCCCCAGGAGGAGCGGGAAATGTACCTGGGGCTTCTGAAAAAGAGCTTGTCTGGCGCATTGGGAAGGAACCTGATCGACATCAATTTTGCGACCCGACAGGTGGCCGACAGCGATGAGCACAGGCTGCTGCAGGTATTGCGGCAGTCTGCCCTGCAGGACCGTGAGGCCAGAGAGGAGCTGTGCCGGCGTATCATCGAGAGCATTGACATGAGAGAGCGGAATTATTTGATCCTGCTTGCGGCGGATGCCTATGACGTGCCGCACAAAAGCAGAAATGACGAATTCCAGCCTGAGGCGTCCGATCAGGTATTCCGCTATTTTGTATGTGCGGTCTGCCCGGTCCGGGATCCGGAATTGGAGCTTTGCTACTGCATGGAGGAGAGCGAGTTCCACAGCAGACCCACCGGGCGTGCTGTATCCGCGCCGGAATTGGGATTTCTGTTTCCCGCCTTCGACAATCGGGCGGCCAATATCTACCATGCGCTTTTCTATAACCGCAGTGCGGAGCAGCTGCATCAGGAGGTAATCGATGCGCTCTTTCGGGTGGTTCCGCCTATGTCCGCAGCGCAGCAGAAGAACACCTTTGATGCGGCCCTTGGTGCGGCGTTGGAGGAGGACTGCAGCTATGATGTGGTCCAGGCCATCCACGAGCAGCTATGTGCCAGAATTGAGGAGCACAAAGAGAGCAAGGATCCACAGCCGCTGAGCTTGTCCATCGGGGAGATCGGCCGGATCCTGGAAAACGGAGGAGCGGAGCCGAAGCGGGTGGTGCGCTTCCGCGAAGAGTGCGGCAGACAATTTGGTAACGAGGCCCAACTTATTCCGGGGAATATTATTGAGAGCAAGAAGTTTGAGGTGTCCACCGCGGAGATCAGAATTACAGTGGCACCGGAGAATAGCCATTTGATCGAGACAAGAGTGATCAACGGGAGAAAATTCATTCTTGTGCCCGCGGACGGAGAGGTCAAGGTGAACGGGATGGATGTTACCATTCCGAAAGAATAGTGGGAAAGAAGGGGGCCCGGGGCTTTGTGCGCGGGCCCCTCTCAGATCTGAGCATCGATTGACAAGGGCAAACACGCCTGGCAGATGGCAGGAGGTACAATACACAATGAAACGGGAAGAAATTCTGTCTCTGCTGGAGTGCTACAGCGTTCGGCAGTTTGACACATTCCGGGAGATCGACTCCTCAAAACCAGGCGACTACCGTCTGAACGTTATTATCGACCGGGACTACGTTCTCCGGATCAACGATCCGGTCATCACGGAAGAACGCCTGGCCGCCATCGACCGTCTGGCCCGGCGATACCGGGAGGCAGGTATCCTTGCGCCGAGGCTGCGCCGGAGTGAGGACGGTTCCTATCTGACACCCTGCGGCAGCAGAGTCTGCTATCTCTCCGAATACCTCGATTACTCCACGCTGGATGAGGTGCGCGGCACGCTGAGCGCAGCACAGCAGGAGCAGATCGGACGGGAGGTCCTCTCTTCAGTCGGACGGTTTGCCAGGGCCTTTTCCAGTGTGGATCTCCAGCCTGTGCGCTCCATGTGGTCCATCATTGATCTTGCACCGCTGGATGTGGATGTAGACGAGAGGCAGGAAAACCTGAACAATCTGGTCCAGGCCCTGCGGGAGGCCGGGGCGGAGGGCACCGCGCAGCAGGTCATCGATTTTAACGAAGCGAACCGGGCGAAGATCAAAAGAGTGTTTCGCAGGCTCCCGAGATGTGTGATTCAGGGGGATCTGAACGACAGCAACCTCCTCATCGCAGACGGAAGGTTTGTGGGACTGATCGACTTCAACATGGCCGGGACCGAGGTCAACATCAACAACTTTTGCTGTGAGACGAACAGAGGTGTGACTGAGGGGGACTTTGAGAAGTACACCGCGGCAGAACTGTTTGCGGAGATGCGGCGCAGGGACCGGGAAGCGCTTCAGGTCGTTCTGGAAC
>CAKUHW010000291.1 GCA_934659415.1 uncultured Oscillospiraceae bacterium | reverse complement strand
GGGACGTAGATGGGCAGGTCGCCGATGATGGAGATCCCCTTCTCCCCCGCCAGGGCCTTCAGGGCGTCCCACTGACGGTAGAAGAGATACTGCACCGCCTGCCAGAAGGCCGTGTCCTCCGCCAGCTCCTCCCGGGCCCGGGCCAGGGCCGCGCCCTCCCGGCGGCGCAGAGGCTCGGGCCACTCGGTCCAGGGCCGGCCGCCGAAGCGGTCCTTCAGGGCCATGTACAGGGCGTAGTCCTCCAGCCAGCCGTTGTCCCGGAGGAACGCAGCATAGTCCGCCGGCGGGTCTGCCAGCAGCCGGGCGCAGGCCCTGCGCAGAACAGGGTAGCGCCGCTCATACAGCAGCCCGTAGTCAATGCCGTCCTCTCCGCCCCAGTCCAGGTCCCGGTACTCCTCCGGCTCCAGCAGGCCCTGGGCGGCCAGATCGTCCAGGTCGATGAAGTAGGGGTTGCCGGCAAAGGAGGAGAAGGACTGATAGGGGGAGTCCCCGTAGCTGGTGGGACCCACCGGAAGCAGCTGCCAGCAGGACTGGCCCGAGCGGGAGAGAAAGTCCACAAAGTCCCGGGCCGCCCGGCCCATGGTCCCGATCCCGTAAGGGGAGGGAAGGGAGAAGATCGGCAGAAGAATGCCCGCGCGGCGCATACAGAAAACCACCTTTCTCAAATGATGAAGCTGTCAAAAAACCTTGCAGAGTTTGCCGCAGGCCGCGGCGGATACGGTCACAGGATCCGGCGCAGCGCTCCGCCGCAGGCACAGCGGTAGCGCTCGGGATGGTCCACCAGCGGGGAGCGGCGCATCCGGGCGATGCGCCGGCCGCAGCGGGCGCACTCCAGCAGGTAGCGCACCGGCCGGTCGTCGGTCAGACCGAGGCTCTCGAAGGTGTCGGTCCGGCGCAGCTGGCAGCCCAGCGCCCTGCCCAGCACCGCGGCCCAGGCTCTCCAGCGCGCCCCGTGGTCGGCGCAGCCGGGGCAGGTGTGGAGCACCTCGTGGGCCAGCACCCGGCGCACCGCCTCCTCCCCGCCCTGCAGAGTGTGGGCGGACAGCTCGATGGTATATCCGCTCCGGCTCCCCCGGCAGCAGCCGAAGCGGGTCCTGGCCCGGCGGTTCACCGCCACCCGGGGGTCGATGCGCCCGCTCACCGGGATGCCCGCGGTGCGGGCCAGGGCGAGCACCTCTGCCAGCAGTTTGTCCAGTTTTTCCTGCTCCATGCCCGCGCCTCCGTGGAATCGTTTCCATAGTGCGCCCCCATCATAGCACATGCCCCATAAAAAAGCAAAATAAATTGTAAAATGCTTGACAAAAATTTTCTGGTGGGTATAATGGTTTAGCCTGCCTTATTATGCGCGCAGGCATTCATCCTTGCTCCCGGCCCGTCCGGGGGCCATATGTCCATAAGGAGGTGCAAACGATATGGCAAAAGTTACCGGCAATTACGAGGTGCTCTACATCCTCAATCCCGCCCTGGGCGAGGAGGACACCGCCGCCCTGGTGGCCAAGTTCAAGGACCTGGCCGAGAGCCGCGGCACCGTGGCTGAGGTGGATGAGTGGGGCAAGCGCAAGCTGGCCTACCCCATCAACGACCTGGAGGAGGGCTACTACGTCCTGATGACCTTCACGGCCGACGCCGCTTTCCCCGCCGAGCTGGACCGTCAGATGCGGATCAACGTGAACGTGATGCGCTCTGTCATCGTCAGCAAGGACGTGTGAGGAGGTCTGTGCAATGTTGAACCGGATCATTCTCATGGGTCGCCTGACCCGTGACCCGGAGCTGCGTCACACCCAGCAGGGGACGGCGGTCGCCTCCTTCTCTCTGGCTGTGGACCGCGACTTCAAGGGCCGCGACGGCGGCGAGCGCGCCACGGATTTCATCGACATCGTGGCCTGGCGCAATACCGCCGAATTCGTATCCAAGTACTTCACCAAGGGCCGCATGGCCGTGGTGGAGGGCCGCCTGCAGATCCGTGACTGGACGGACCGTGACGGCGGCAAGCGCCGCTCCGCCGAGGTCATCGCCGACAATATCTATTTCGGCGACTCCAAGCGCGATGGCGACGGCAGCACCGGCGGCAGCTACAGCCGCGCGGCCGCTGCGCCCGGTCCCGTTGATTACGGCATTCCCAGCGGCGGCGACCAGTTCGCCGAGCTGGCTGACGACGACGGCGATCTCCCATTCTAAATAAGGAGGTATGCCATTATGGCTATGGATAATGTAAAGCCCCGCGGCAACCGCAAGCGCCGCAAGGTCTGCTCCTTCTGCGTGGACAAGGTGGAGCTCATCGACTATAAGGATACTGC
>CAKUHW010000290.1 GCA_934659415.1 uncultured Oscillospiraceae bacterium | reverse complement strand
GTGTAGGTCCGGCAGGAACCAATGCCTCTGCCGTACACGGGCCCCCCGCGCGAGCCCAGCGGAGCGGATCGCGTGGGCAGCGGGCAGCGGCCAGGGCACAGCGCCCCTTGGAATTGTGCACAATATATAAAAATAGCCGACGACTTTTGACATGATACAGACTTTTTTGCAGAAACTTTAAGGTTAGGTAAGGGGGCGCTTAAGGATTCTTTAAGGAACGCTTTGTTAAAATGGAAACACCCCGGAGGGCTCCGGGGCAGCATGGGCTCCCGTGTCCGGGGGTCCAAAAGGATTGAAAGGAGCAGAACACATGAAGAAGAAGGGTATTCTGGCACTGATCCTGGCGCTGGCCCTGTGCATCGGTCTGCTGGCCGGCTGCGGCGGCAACGGCAGCAACGGCGGCAGCAAGAACAACAGCGACGTGATCAAGATCGGCTATGTGAATCCCACCACCGGCGCTCTGGCGGGCAACGGCGAGGGTGTTGACTGGCTCATCAAGGAGATCGAGACCTACGTAAACGACAACCTCGGCGGCATCGAGGTGGACGGCGCCAAGAAGAAGATCGACGTCATCGTTTACGACTCCAAGTCCGACACCAACACCTGCGGCGAGATGGCGCAGAAGCTCTGCGAGGAGGACAAGGTGGACCTGATGGTGGCCATCCAGACCCCCGAGACCGTCAACCCCGTGTCCGCCGTGGCCGAGCGCTATGGCGTGCCCTGCGTGGCCATCCAGGCCCCTGTGGATGCCGTGGCCGCTAACCGCGACAAGTACGAGTGGACCTTCCACGCCTTCTGGACCATCGACAAGGTGTATGAGCAGTACCGCGCTCTGTGGACCGCCGCGGGCTACGCCCCCGGTTCCGGCGCCAAGATCGGCATCGCCTTCGCCAACGACGCGGACGGCACCGCCTGGTACAACGTGTTCAAGGAGCGCATCGAGGAGGACGGCTACGTCCTGGTGGATCCCGGCCAGTACCCCTCCGGCACCACCGACTTCACCAGCTATGTCAGCCAGTACAAGCAGGCCGGCATCGACATTCTCTCCGGCACCAACATTCCCCCCGATTTCCTGAACCTGTTCAACGAGGTCATCAAGCAGGGCGTTGAGGTCGGCTGCGTCACCATGGGCAAGTGCTGCCTGCTGGAGGGCGACGTGGGCGCTCTGGGCAACGAGCTGGCCGAGGGCATCATGACCGAGGTCTGGTGGGCCCCCACCAATCCCTACACCTCCGCCCTCACCGGCATGTCCTGCTCCGCCCTGGGCGAGAAGTACTCCAAGGATAACGGCGGGCGCGCCATGCCCCAGCCCGCGGGCTACGGCTACGCCGCCCTGGAGCTGGCCGTGGAGGCCTTCCAGAAGGCCGGCACCACCGATAAGGCCAAGGTGCGCGACGCTCTGGGCCAGATGGACACCACTACCATTGTCGGCCCCATCAAGTATGACCAGACCATGGGCGGCCTGACCTACGGCGACACCGTCATCGGCGGCGGCCAGTGGCAGATGGTGGACGGCAAGCTGACCCTCATCGTCATCGACAACACTGTCTATCCCGAGGTCCCCACCACCGGCAGCTATGTGGCCGGCAACGCCACCCAGAAGTAAGCTGTCTCCGGTCTCTGTGCATCTTTAAAGGATATCTCTGCGCGAATAGAAATCACCCCGCGGGCGGGCGGCCTCCGGCCCCCGCCCGCGGCGGTTCCTCAAGTTAGGGAGGGAACTATGGATACGATCCTTTCGTTCAAAAACGTGAACGCGGGCTACGGCCGCGTTCAGATCCTGCGGGATCTGACCTTCGAGGTCAAACAGGGCGAGGTCTACGGCGTCATCGGCCCCAACGGCTGCGGCAAGACCACCATGTTCAACGCCCTCATCGGCCTGATCATCCCCACCCACGGGGAGATCTGGTTTGACGGCCACAATGTGACAAAAATGAGTGCAAACGCCCGCTGCCGCATGGGCATCGGCCGCACCTACCAGGTGCCCCGGCCCTTTGAGGGCATGAGCGTATTTGAAAATGTGCTGGTGGCCGCCGTCCACGGTGCGGGCCACAGCGAGCGGGAGGGCCGCGCCGTGGCGCTGGATTCCCTGCGGCTCACCGAGCTGTACGACAAGAGGGAGATCCGCGCCGGCGAGCTGACCCTGTTGGATCGCAAGCGTCTGGAGATCGCCCGGGCCCTGGGCACCGAGCCCAAGCTGCTGCTGCTGGACGAGGTAGCCGCCGGCCTGACCGAGGCCGAGGTCCAGGACGTGATGCAGATGGTGGCCAACCTGAAGGCCGCCGGCTACTCCATCATCTGGATCGAGCACGTGATCC
>CAKUHW010000289.1 GCA_934659415.1 uncultured Oscillospiraceae bacterium | reverse complement strand
GTGCTGCCCCGTGCTCTGCCGCACGAACAGCGTGACGCCGTTATACTGCCAGTACGCCGCGCGGTCGCTCTCATTGCCGTCGGTATTGCCGAGAAGCTTTTTGTAAAAGCTCTCATCGTTGCCGGTAAAGGCATTCAGAACAGCCACCTCCGGCGTTTCCCGCTGGTAATCCACCGCTGCCGGCGCGCCCTCCGCCAGACCGGGCAGGGCCCACAGGGGCATAAGGCCCAGCAGCATGACCAGCGCCAGCAGCGCGCTCAAAAGTCTGCCGGCCGGACGTACCGCGGTGGTCTTCGTAGAACTTCTCACTTGCGTTTCCTCCATTCTGCGTTTGCGCCGGGCGGGAGCGCCCGGCCTCGACCGTTTTTCGTATCCTTCTGTTATGATCCTGCGATCATGTCGTTCTCTCTGCCATGACCGCCTCAAAACCGGCCTCAGCCGCCTGCACCGTCCGGGCGATGACCTGCTCGGCCACGCTTCGCAGCTCCATCTCCAGCACCTGCCTGATCACCGGAACGTAGCGCTCCGCCGGGACTTCATAGAGCTTGTAGCAGCTGCTTAAAAACCGGCGCAGCTTGCGCTCCATCGTAAAGTAGCAGTCGCAGGGCTTTGCCATGAAGCTGCGGGTCACCCCGGCCGAGGCCACCTCCAGCTCATAAAAGTCCTTGGCCTCTGCCTGCGGCAGATAGGGGGCAAAAATGGCTTTCAGCCGCCCGCTCATCTGTTCGTAAATAAATTCAGAGGTGCTGGGCAGGCTATAGGCGGTAACATACAGCTCCCGCAGCGGCTCTGACAGCTCCGTGATATGCATCTGCAGCGCGGTCTCCGCGCCGTAGAGCAGCAGCGGATCCGCCTGCGCGCCGATCAGCTGCTCCGCCACATCGAACTGGCCTGCAAACATCCGGTGCACCAGTTCCAGCAGCACCCCCTCCTTATTCCCAAAGGGGAGAAACGGCGAGCCGCTGGCGATCCCCGCCGTATCTGCGATCTCCTTGGCCGTGGCCCCGGCGTAGCCCTTTTCCAGAAACACCTTCACCGATGCGCTCAGAATCTTTTTGCGCGTCAGCAGCCCGCTCGGCTGAATTCCTTTCTTCATTCCGGTTCACAGTTCTCCTTCTAATTCGAATTACGATTATAATTATATACATTTTCCCGCCGCGCGCAAGTGCGATCTGCCACTTTTTCTTCTTTACTGCGCTTTTTGCGGTCCGCCCTCTGCATTCCATCTCAATTTATGCAATTATTCATTCATTTTATGTTCTGAGCTGTTAGAATTTGATTTTTTGCGTTCTGCTTTTTCACGAGCGTTAAAATCATTCGCAAAACAGTCAAATCTATCGCGTCATAACTCTCATCCGCCCCGTCTTTTCTCCGGCATTTTCGTCTATCTTCTCATTTTATGCAATTTAACCATTGACAAGTTGCATTTCGAAACTATAATAGGCCCATACAAAGCGCAGACCGCGCACACTACGGCACAGGAGGAGTTGCAGCATGAAAGAAGAAACCCCCGGCACTCCGGCAGGCTTTGCCTACCATCAAACGGAAAAGCGCTATGTCTCCCTCTATCAGGACGGCATCTGGCAGCCCGGCAGGCTTACCGCGGACGCCATCGTCCGGCTGAACGAGTCCGCCTGCGTCCTCCAGTACGCGCAGACCTGCTTTGAGGGATTGAAGGCCTACCGCACCGCGGACAACAGGCTGGTCTGCTTCCGCCCGGACCTGAACGAGCAGCGCCTGCACGATTCCTGCCTGCGCATGATGATGCCGCCCCTCCCCGACGGGATGTTTCTGGAGGCGGTGCGCAAGGTGGTGAAGGCCAACCGGAGGTGGGTCCCCGCCCATGAGAGCGGCGGCTCGCTCTACCTTCGCCCGGTGATCTTCGGCACGAACCCGGTGCTGGGCGTCAAGCCGGCCACCGAGTTCCAGTTCCGGCTGTTTGCCTCCCCGGTGGGTTCCTATTTCAGCGGCGGCGTGCGTCCCCTGCACCTGCGCATCTGCGACCTGGACCGAGCCGCTCCCCACGGCACGGGCCATATCAAGGCCGGCCTGAACTACGCCATGAGTCTTTACGCCATCTCCGAGGCCCACGCCCTGGGGTATGACGAAAACCTGTACCTGGACTCCGCCACCCGCACCTATATCGAGGAGACCGGCGGCGCAAATGTGATCTTCGTCACGAAGGACGGCACTCTGGTCACTCCCAGGTCCGACACCATCCTCCCCTCCATCACCCGCCGCTCCCTCATTCAGGTCGCCCGGGACTATCTCCGGCTGGAGGTGGAGGAGCGCCCGGTGGCGCTGGCGGAGATCGGCTCCTTCCGGGAGTGCGGCCTGTGCGGCAC
>CAKUHW010000288.1 GCA_934659415.1 uncultured Oscillospiraceae bacterium | reverse complement strand
GTCCAGGTCTGCGCGCTCATCCACATACACATGGCAGATTCCGGTGCCGGTCTCGATGCAGGGGACGGCGGCATTTTCCACACAGGCGCGGATCAGCCCCGCGCCGCCCCGGGGGATCAGCAGGTCCACCAGACCCTTGGCCTGCATGAGGTCCAGGGCGCTCTGGCGGCTGGGATCCTCCACGATGTTGACCATATCCGCGTTTCCTCCGGCGGCCTCGATGCCTCTTTTCAGCGCGCGGACGATGGCCCGGGAGGAGCCGATGGCCTCCTTTCCGCTGCGGAGCATACACACATTGCCGCTTTTGATCGCCAGAGCGGCGGCGTCGGAGGTCACATTGGGCCTGCTCTCATAGATGATGGCCACCAGGCCGAGGGGGACCTGCTTCTTGCAGATCAGCATTCCGTTCGGGTGCTCCCGCTCTGCCAGAATCCTGCCCACATGGTCGGGCAGCGCCGCTGCGGCGCGGATTCCGTCCGCCATGGCGTGCACTCTGTCCGGATCCAGCTGCAGCCGGTCTATCATCACGGGCGAGATCGTGCCCGCAGCGGCGCTCACATCCTGCTCGTTGCAGCGGAGGATCTCCGCCATGTCCTCCTCCAGCGCCTGCGCCATGGCCAGCAGAAGCCGGTTCTTATCGTCCGCGCCCGCACTGCGGACGCAGGGCCATGCGTCCCTTGTTCTCCGCAGCAGTTCAAGGGTGGTCGTCATTTCCGCACCTCCTTTTTCAAAAACCGCGTTCCCACAGGCTTTCCCTCTGCGATGTCATACAGAAGCTCCGGATGGGAGCCGTTGGCGATCACCATTCCGCAGCCGGCGTCCGTGGCAATGCGGGCCGCGCTGAGCTTCGTGGCCATACCGCCGGTCCCCAGGCCGGAGCCGCTGCCCCCGCCGAGAGACAGGATGTGATCGTCCAGCTCCGCCACCGTATCGATCAGCTCCGCATGAGGATCCTTTCTTGGGTCTCCGTTGTACAGCCCGTCAATATCAGAGAGAAGAATCAGCAGGTCCGCGCCGATGGTCGCGGCCACCACCGCGGAGAGCGTGTCGTTGTCGCCGATGCCGAACTCCGCGGTGGAGATGGTATCGTTCTCATTGATCACCGGCAGGGCGCCCAGCTCCAGCAGACGCTCCAGGGTGTTGTGGAAGTTTTCCTTCCGGCTCCCGCCGTCCTCGATGTCCGGGGCGGTGATCAGCAGCTGCGCCACGGTGTGGTTGTGCTCGGTGAAGAGTTTGTCGTACGCATACATCAGCTCGCACTGGCCCACTGCCGCGGAGGCCTGCTTGGTCGGCACGTCCTTGGGCCGCTCCCGCAGGTTCAGCTTGCCGAAGCCCATGGCGATCGCTCCTGACGAGACCAGGATGATCTCGTGACCGGCATTTTTCAGGTCGCTCAGCACGGTGCACAGGCGCTCTATCCGCCGGATATTCAGTCTGCCGGTGGGGTATGCCAGGGTGGAGGTCCCCACCTTTACTACGATTCGCATTTTCATACCGCTCCTTTGCCCGGAGAAGCCGCCCTCCGGATGCGTCTGGACCTATTATAAACCCTGTTGGCCGATTTTGCATCACTTTTTTACGCTAACGCAAGAAATTCCCTGCTTTTTGTCAGAAAGGTATAATAGGAAGCGGCGGCAGATTGGATCTTTGCCGCGGATGCCAAAAAACACCGGGCCCCCAGCCGTCCTACAACGCGGCTGGGGGCCTACTTCCGATCTGGGTTTTCCAAGGGCGGATACCTGCACTTTCTACGGGATACCGCCGGGCTGCGGAGGACGCCTTCCGACCTGACTTCTCGAACGTGGATACCCAGCTTCCATTGCGGCGGGGCTTTGCTCGACAGAGCGTGTTCGGATCGGGCTGCGGCAGGAACTCTCAGCTTCCCAACGGAGAGGTACGGGACTTTGTATCCCTTTCCTCTGGTCATAATATACCACACGGAAGAGAAAAAGTCAACATTATTTATTGAATTTGGCCGCTCTTTCTTTCGGGACAGTGTCCAGGCAGCCGGCTCCGCATCGACCGCAGTGGAAGGAGAGTGCATTTTTGCGTCATAATTTTGCATTCGCCCGCTGAATTTTCGCGCATTTCCACGATTTTTGCAAGTTTTACTTTTCTCTATTGCAAATTCGAGATGCGCGCGGTATAATCACGGCATATATCAGAGCCCTGATGCTGAAAGGAAGTTTTTATATGTCTTTGAAAAACGCTTACCTGATCTCTGTCATGGACGGTCTGAAGACGCGCAACGCCCACGAGCCGGAGTTTCTCCAGGCGGTGGAGGAGGTTCTGGAGTCTCTTGAGCCGGTCATCGAGTCCGACCCCCGGTATGAGCAGCAGGACATCATCGGCCGTAT
>CAKUHW010000287.1 GCA_934659415.1 uncultured Oscillospiraceae bacterium | reverse complement strand
GTATTGCCGGGGGCTTTCTCCGTCTCATCGCCAAATTGTGAATATTTCCATCAATATGCTTGACATTTCCGAGAATTTAATGCATATTATTCGTTGATATCAGAATAAAATTCACGGAGTGATTCTATATGAAAACGAAGAGCATCAAAAAGATCGTTCTTGCCTATTCCGGAGGGCTGGATACCTCCATCATCATTCCCTGGCTGAAGGAGAACTATGATGATCCGGAGATCATTGCGGTATCCGCTGATGTGGGTCAGGGAGACGAGCTCGACGGTCTGGAGGAAAAGGCGCTCAAAACAGGCGCTGCCAAGCTGTATATTGAAGACCTGACCGATGAAATGGTGGACAGCGTCATTATCCCCTCCATGATGATGGGCGCCAAGTATGAGGAGTACCTGCTGGGCACGGCTTTTGCCCGTCCTGTTATCGCCAAGCGGCTGGTGGAGATCGCAGAGAGAGAGCAGGCCGACGCCATCTGCCACGGCTGCACCGGCAAGGGCAACGATCAGGTGCGCTTTGAGCTGGCCATCAAGCGCTTTGCTCCTGAGATGACGATCATCGCCCCTTGGCGTGAATGGACGATCAAAGGCCGGGATGAGGAGATCGACTATGCCCAGGCCCACCATGTCCCCCTGAAGATCAGCCGCGAGACCAACTATTCCAAGGATAAAAACCTGTGGCACCTGAGTCACGAGGGACTGGATCTGGAGGACCCGATCAACGAACCGCTGTACGACAAGCCCGGCTTTTTGGAGATGGGCGTCTCCCCTGCTATGGCGCCCGATGCCGCAGCCTATGTCACGCTGGAATTTGAGCAGGGATGGCCGGTGGCGGTCGACGGGGTGAAAATGAAAGCCTCCGATATTATCCGCAGGCTGAACCAGCTGGGCGGTGAGAACGGCATTGGCCTGCTGGATATTGTGGAAAACCGCCTGGTGGGCATGAAGGACAGAGGCGTGTATGAAACGCCGGGCGGGACCATTCTCTACCGGGCCCACGAGGTGCTGGAGATGCTGACCGTGGATAAGGACACCAAGCATATGAAGTCCAAGCTTGCCGTGGACTTCGCCGACCTTGTCTATAACGGGAAATGGTTCACCCCTCTGCGGGAGGCTCTCCAGGCCTTTGCCGTGGAGACGCAGAAGCATGTGACCGGCACGGTAAAGCTGAAGCTCTACAAGGGAAATATCATTACCGCCTCCGTCACCTCCCCCGAAAGCCTCTACTCTGAAAACCTGGTGACCTTTGAGGAGAGCGACTATAACCAGACCGACGCCACCGGATTCATCAATCTGTGGGGTCTGCCGGACAAGGTCCAGGCACTGCGGGAGCAGGGCAAGCTGTGAGTGTGTCCTTAAAAAATCAAAGGAGCATTGGGAATGGAAAAGCTTTGGGCCGGCCGCACAGACGGGGCCACCGCCAGACTCGCGGACGATTTTAACTCCTCCATTCGGTTCGACTGCCGGATGTACCGCCAGGATCTCACCGGCTCTATGGCCCACGCGGCCATGCTGGGCGCAGCAGGCATTCTGCCGCAGCAGGAGGCCGACGCCCTGATCGATGGGCTTCAGACCGTGCTGGACGATCTGGACAGCGGCGCACTGTCCTTTGATCCAGCTTGTGAGGATATCCATATGTTCGTAGAGCAGGTGCTTACCGAGAGGCTGGGCGATGTGGGAAAAAAGCTGCACACGGCCCGCAGCCGGAACGACCAGACGGCGCTGGATCTGCGTATGTACCTCCGGGAGGAGTGCGATGCCATCACGGCTCTGATCTCTGACCTGGCAGAAGCGCTTCTCGGTCGGGCTTCGGAATTTAAAAGTGCCATCATGCCCGGCTATACGCACCTTCAGCGTGCCCAGCCGGTCACATTGGGGCATCATCTCATGGCCTATGTCATGATGCTTCTGCGTGACCTGGAGCGGCTGCACAACTGCCGCGCCAGGCTCAACCTCTCCCCCATCGGCTGCTGCGCCCTTGCCGGCACGACCTATCCCACCGACCGGCAGCTTGAGGCAGAGCTGCTTGGCTTTGATGGGCTGTGCCGTAATAGTCTGGACGGCGTATCCGACCGGGATTTCTGCGCCGAACTGCTCTCCTGCCTGTCCATCCTGATGATGCATCTGTCCCGGCTCAGCGAGGAACTGGTGCTGTGGTCCAGCTGGGAATTTCGCTTTCTCTCCCTGTCGGACGCCTACACCACCGGCTCGTCCATTATGCCTCAGAAAAAAAATCCCGACATGGCGGAGCTGATCCGCGGCAAGACCGGCCGGGTCTACGGCGATCTTACTGCGATGCTGACCACTCTCAAGGGTCTGCCCCTGGCCTACAACACGGACCTGCAGGAGGATAAGGAG
>CAKUHW010000286.1 GCA_934659415.1 uncultured Oscillospiraceae bacterium | reverse complement strand
AGTCGGTGGCCATGCTGCCCCAGAAGGAGCTGCTGCCCCTGACGGGGTACGTCCACGGCGGCTGCTCCCCGATAGGGATGAAAAAGCAGTTCCCCACGGTGTTCCACGCCGCCTGCCTGGACTGTCCCGCCATCTGCGTGTCCGCCGGCAGGGTGGGCTTTCAGGTGGAGCTTGCCCCGGCGGACCTCATCGCCCTGGTGGGGGCGAAGACCGCCGACCTGACGGTGGAGGAAGCGCCATGAAATACGACTGGCTGGAGGAGTACCTGCTGGCAAGGCCCGGCGCGGAGCAGGACTACAAGATCGAGTGGGGCTGGCAGCGCTATCTGGTGCGGGGAAAGATGTTCGCCGCCCTGTGCGCCCCGGGTCCGGAGCACAAGACGTACGGCGGGCACACCCTGCTCAACCTCAAGTGCGACCCGCGCCTGGCGGAGGGCTTCCGGGGGCAGTACCCGGAGATCCTCCCCGGCTTCTATATGGACAAGCGCACCTGGATCGCCGTGCTGCTGGACGGGGACCTGCCCGACGGCGTACTGCGGGACCTGTGCGGCCTGTCCTATGAGCTGGTGGTGAAAAAGCTGCCCAGGTATGTGCAGCGGGAGCTGGGAGAAAACAGGAGCGAGGAATAAATCATGCAGGATCATATTTTCATCAAGGGCGCCCGGGAGAACAACCTGAAGAACATCGACGTGACCATTCCCCGGGACAAGCTGGTGGTGTTCACCGGCCTGTCCGGCTCGGGCAAATCCTCCCTGGCCTTTGAGACCATCTACGCCGAGGGACAGCGGCGGTATGTGGAGTCCCTGTCCTCTTACGCCCGGATGTTCCTGGGCCAGATGGAGAAGCCAGATGTGGACTATATCGATGGACTCAGTCCCGCCATCTCCATCGACCAGAAGACCACCTCCAAGAATCCCCGCTCCACCGTGGGCACCGTCACGGAGATCTACGACTATCTCCGTCTGCTCTGGGCCCGGGTGGGTACCCCCCACTGCCCGGTGTGCGGCAAGGAGATCAGGCAGCAGTCCATCGACCAGATCATCGACCAGGTGATGGCCCTGCCCGAGGCTACCCGCATCCAGGTGCTCGCCCCGGTGATCCGTGGGAAGAAGGGGGAGCACCAGAAGGTGTTCGAGGACGCCCGCCGCTCCGGCTATGTGCGGGTGCGGGCGGACGGCTCGCTGTACGACCTGTCGGAGACCATCGAGCTGGACAAGAACAAAAAGCACTCCATCGAGGTGGTGGTGGACCGACTGGTCATCCGGCCGGACATGGCCCGGCGGCTCACGGACAGCGTGGAGGCGGCCTCCAACCTGTCCGGCGGCACGGTGATCATCAACGTCACCGGGGAGGACCGGGACATCCTCTTCTCCCAGAATTACGCCTGCGAGGACTGCGGCGTGTCCATGGAGGAGCTCACCCCCCGGATGTTCTCCTTCAATAACCCCTACGGGGCCTGCCCCACCTGCACCGGCCTGGGCTCCCAGATGAAGATCGACCCGGACCTGGTCATCCCCAACAAGGCTCTGTCCATCCTGGACGGGGCCATCACCGCCTCCGGCTGGAACCATATCAAGAGCGACGGCATCTCCCGGATGTATTTCGAGGCTCTGGCAAAGAAGTACCGCTTCAAGCTCTCCGACCCGGTGAAGTCCCTCTCCGACCAGGTGATGGACGTGATCCTCTACGGCACCAAGGGAGAGAAGCTCACCATCGAGTACGACCAGCCCCGGGGGAAGGGAGTGCTCTACCAGCCCTTCGAGGGCATCGTGAACAATCTGGAGCGCCGCTACCGGGAGACCCAGTCCGACGCCAGCAAGCGGGAGATCGAGGAGTGCATGAGCGAGTGCCCCTGCCCCACCTGCGGCGGGCGGCGGCTGAAGCGGGAGTCCCTGGCCGTCACGGTGGGCGGGGCCTCCATCCAGGACTTCTGCGACCTGCCGGTGGACAAGGCCCTGGCCTTCCTGGACACCATCACCCTCACCCCCACCCAGGCCATGATCGCCGACCGCATCCTGAAGGAGATCCGGGAGCGGCTGGGCTTTCTGCGCAGCGTGGGCCTGCAGTACCTCACCCTGGCCCGGCAGGCGTCCACTCTCTCCGGCGGCGAGAGCCAGCGCATCCGCCTGGCCACCCAGATCGGCTCCTCCCTCATGGGAGTGCTCTACATTCTGGACGAGCCCTCCATCGGCCTGCACCAGCGGGACAACGACCTGCTGCTGGGCACCCTCAAGCGCCTGCGGGACCTGGGCAACACCCTCATCGTGGTGGAGCACGATGAGGACACCATGCGCGCGGCGGACTACCTCATCGACATCGGCCCCGGCGCGGGGGTGAACGGCGGCCGGGTGGTGGCCTGCGGCACCGCGGAGGAC
>CAKUHW010000285.1 GCA_934659415.1 uncultured Oscillospiraceae bacterium | reverse complement strand
TGCCGGAGCGCGCTCCGGCAGGGCCTTTTGTCTTCTCTTTCCTTATTCCTGCCCGGCCGGTGCGCCGCCCGGGTTCTTCGGGCCCCGGCGGCGGGGCCTGCGGCGGCGATGGGGCGCGCCCTCCGGCGCGCCGCCCTCCGGGGCGGTTCTGGGCTGGGAAGGCTGCTTGGGCTGCGGGGTCTGTTTGGGCCTGGCCGCATTCCCGGGCTGGGGAGCCGGCTTGGGTCTGGCCGGGCCGGCGGACTGCGCAGTCGGCTTGGACTGCTGCTTCTGCCGGGGCTGCTGCTCGGCGCGGGGGGCGCTCTGGGGCTCCGGCACGCCCTCGCTCCTGCCGCCCTTGCCCCGGCCGCCCCGGTGGCGCTTGCGGCCGCTCCTCTTCTCCTCGCCGCTCCGGCCGCTCTCCTCCCCCAGGTACTGCTGCAGGCGCAGAGACAGATCGTCCATCTCTCCCGGCCAGTGTTGCTTCTTCTCCTCCTCCGGGTCCACGCAGCGCAGCTTCTCCAGTTCGGACTTGGGGGGCGCCACGTAGTCCTCCGGCCGCTTGCCCTTGCCGCTGCGCACCACCCGGATCTCCGCCGTGCGGTAGTTCTTGGGGGGCTCGTCGCTGTTCTCCAGGCGCACCTTCACCCGCTCCTTCAGCAGGTCCACTGCGGAGATGGTCCCCACGCCGTCGGGACACTCCACAAAGGAATCCTGCCGGGGGCAGCGCTTCACCGCGTCCTCATAGGCGTCCTGCTCGTACTTCAGGCAGCACATGAGCCGCCCGCAGGTGCCGGAGATCTTGGTGGGGTTCAGGGAGAGGTTCTGGGTCTTGGCCATTTTGATGGAGACCGGCTGGAACTCGTCCAGGAACTGATGGCAGCAGAAGGGCTTGCCGCAGATGCCCAGGCCGCCCAGCAGCCGGGCCTCATCCCGGACGCCGATCTGCCGCAGCTCGATCCTGGCGCGGAAGATTCCCGCCAGATCCTTCACCAGGGCCCGGAAGTCCACCCGGCCCTCCGAGGTGAAGAAGAAGAGGATCTTGCTGCCGTCAAAGCTGAACTCCACCCGGACCAGCTTCATGTCCAGCCCATGGCGCTCCACCAGCTGCTGGCAGATGCGCAGGGCATCCTTCTCCCGGCGGCGGTTCTCCTCCAGCTGCCGCTCGTCCTGCTCGGTGGCCAGGCGGATCAGCGGACGCAGAGGCTGCACCACCAGCTCGTCCTCCACCATGCCGTTGCCCCGCACGCACACGCCGTACTCCGGGCCCTTTCCGGTCTCCACGATGACCTTCTGGCCCTTGGTGACCTTTTTCCCCGCGGGGTCAAAGTAATATTGCTTTCCGCCATCCCGGAAGCGGACACCGATGATCTCCGTCATATCAAAAGTCCTCCGTCTGTCAAAGCCGCCGGGAGGGATGCCCGCCCCGCGGTCCTGTTTATCCTGTGGTCCTCCCGCCCGGGAGGCTTCAGCGGAACAGCTCCGCCGCCAGCCAGCCCAGAGTGTGCCCGGGGCCGGGGTTGTACACGCTGTTCTCCCGGCACTGCCGGAGCGCGCTCAAAACCTGCACGCCCCGCCGGGGAACGCGGGCCAGCTCCCGGGAGACGCACCCCTCGGCCAGCAGCAGCAGCTGTGCCAGCTCGCCGCTTTTCAGCTTCTCCTGCTCCAGGGCCGCAAAGCGCTCCGCCACCGCCAGCTCGCTGCCGGTGAGCAACAGCTCCGCCAGGGTCTGGGCCCGCTCCAGCAGGGCGGGGTCCGGCTGCTCCTCCTCCGGCGGAAGCGCCAGCAGCTCACAGCGGGAGCGCACCGTATCCAGCAGTTTTCCCGGCTGCTCCGCCGTCAGCAGAAAGGCTGCGTAGGCGGGGCCGTCCTCCAGCACCTTCAGCAGCGCGTTCTGCGCCGCCGGGTTCAGGGCGTCCGCCGGGTCGATGAGGTACACCTTGCGCGACGCCTCATTGGGCAGGATGTACGCGTCGGCCCGCAGGGCCCGGGCCTGCTCCACGCCGATCTCCTTCTTGTCCGGCGGCAGGGTGACGACGCTCAGGTCCGGGTGGGCCCCAAGGGCCAGCTTGCGGCAGTGGCGGCAGGTCCCGCAGGGCGGGTGCTCCCCCTCGCACAGATAGGCCGCCGCCAGGCGGCGGGCACAGGCGCTGCGGCTCTCCCCGCTGCCGCCGGTGATCAGATAGGCATGGGAGAGCGGATCCGGTATCTTTATGGTCATGGAGGGCCCTCCCTTCTCCCGTGGGCGGTCAAACTTGCGTATCTGATTTATTATACCTCATTTCTCCGCGGGAGAAAAGCCCCTTTTTTATCTGAAGAAAAACGTTATGTAGTACTACAATACATATTGTACAAAAGAATAAAAAAGGTATGAGAGATAGGGCCTCATGAGTTAAAGTTAAGT
>CAKUHW010000284.1 GCA_934659415.1 uncultured Oscillospiraceae bacterium | reverse complement strand
GTTCGATGACCTCCAGCGACTGGTCGCCGAATTTGTCCACGATCTGCCGGGCCAGACCCATGCGCACGCCCTTCACGGCCCCGGCGGCCAGATATTCAAAGATGGCCTTGGCCCCCCGGGGCATGCGGCGGACCACCACATCGGCCTTGAATTGCTCCCCGTAGGAGGCGTGGCGGCCCCAGGCACCCTCCAGCTCCAGGATCTCCCCGGGGGACACTCCGGGCATACAGCCCACCGCCGTGACCTCCCCCCGGCCGGGGCAGTCCAGCCGGAGCACCGTGTAGCCGTTCTCCTCATTGCGAAACAGCAGGGCGGACACCGTGCCCTCAAGGTGCGCGGCGTTCTGTTCCGGCGTCTCCTGCACGGCGCTCCCTCCTCCCGCTCCGGCCCGGCCGGAGCAATTTTGCTGTTTTTTACTATAGCACGCCGTACCCGGATTTTCAACCGCGGTTTCCGGGCATACTGCACAGCAGGAGGGATGAAGATGATCACGGAGAGCGAGCTGCTGGACCACATTTATCAGACGGCGGAGATGGGCGGGGCGGGCATCCGCGCGGTGATGCGCCATGCCGGCGAGCCGAAGCTGGCCCAGGCGCTGAAGAGCCAGCTGGCGGAATATGCGCAGCTGCAGCGCCAGGCGGGAGAGCTGCTGCTGGCCCGGGGGAGAGCCCCCAGAGAGGTGAGCCCGGCGGCCCGGCTGTCGGCGGACATGATGACCGCAATGAAGACCCTGACGGACCACTCGGCCACCAGGATCGCGGAGCTGATGATCCAGGGCAGCACCATGGGGGTGACCAAGAGCATCCGCACCATCCGGGACTGCAAGCCCCGGGACAGCCGGGTACAGGACCTGGCCGGACGGCTGCTGCGCACGGAGGAGGCCAACATCGCCGAGATGAAGCGCTTTCTGTAGGCCGCCCGGGCCCCGGAGCGGCGGGACGGTCTGAAAATCTTTCAGAAAAACCGCTCCGGGGGCTTTACATTTCGAAAAAAGTCTGCTATACTGCCCTTTGTTCCCACGCGCCCGTAGTTCAATTGGATAGAGCGTCAGATTCCGGTTCTGAATGTTGGGGGTTCGAGTCCCTTCGGGCGTACCAGGAATAAGACCATCCGCCAAGGGCGGATGGTCTTATTTTTAGGCCCCGCTCCCTGCGGCCGCTCCGCCCGGTGCCGGCGCATGATGTTTTACGCCTGCTTCCCCCCGGCCCTTTCCGGCGGACGGCGGCCTTCGGCGGGGGAGCGGCAATCACAGCGGCGGAAGTGATCGTTTTGAACGAGCGAAGAAATATAAATATCTGGAAGACCATGCAGCGCGTCCCGGCGGGGACCATGCTCATCCCCATGGTGATCGGCGCGCTGATCGCCACGGTGTGCAGGGGACTGCTGGGGTTCGATCTGTGGGAGCTGCTGGGCACGCCCATGCAGGACATGTTCTCCTCCTCGGGGCAGATGCTGCTGCTGGGGCTGATGCTGTTCTTTACCGGCACGCAGCTGCGCCTGTCCGACCTGAAGACGGCGGCGGGCCGCGGCCTGCGGCTCATCGCCGTCCGCCTGGGGACGGCCTATCTGCTCTCGGCCCTGTACTACTTTGCCTTCGGGTACGATGGGGTGTGCGGCATCTCCTTCCTGACGCTGGTATGCGCCCTCACCAGCTGCAACGCGGCCCTCTATCTGGGCATCGTCTCCCCCATGGGGGACCGGGCGGACCAGGCCAGCTTCGGCGTGATGCTGGTGTGTTCCATGCCTCTGCTGCCCCTGCTGTTCCTGGGCTTCTTCGGCCCGGTGGGCTTTGGCCGGGCGCAGGTGATGCAGATCGTCTCCCAGCTGATCCCCTTTGTGCTGGGGGTGGTGCTGGGCAATCTGGACCGGGACATCCGCGCGGTCTTCTCCGGCGGGAACGCCATCATCATGCCCTTTCTGGGCTTTGAGTTCGGCTCCGCCATCGACCTGGCCGCCTGCCTGCGGCTCCTGCCCCAGGGGCTGCTGCTCACCGCGGTCTACCTGGTGGTGGTGATCGTGCCCTCCTGGCTCTACGAGCGCAGGCGGCTGAAGCGGCCCGGCTATGTGTCGGTGGCCAGCGCCTGCGTGGCGGGGGTGGCCCTGACCATTCCGCCCCTGGCCGCCAAGGCGGACCCCTCGCTGGGGGTCTACGCGGACACGGCGGTGTCGGTGCTGGCCTTTGTGCTGGCGGCCACCGACCTGCTCTGCCCCTGCCTGGTGAAGCTGTCGCTGAAAATACCGCGGAAGGACTGAGGAGCGGGAGGCGGTCCGGCAAGGGCAGAGCCCTTGCCCTACGGGTGCGCAGGAACTACAGGACTCTGCCAAGTCCTCAAGCTCCCCTGTGTAAGGGGAGCTCAGGCCGTCAAAAAACTTAAGGGCGTTTTTT
>CAKUHW010000283.1 GCA_934659415.1 uncultured Oscillospiraceae bacterium | reverse complement strand
CCCCGGCATTCCCCGCAGGCCGTGATCACATCGCCGTTGGGCAGGCAGCAGGTGATGGCAGATACAAATCTGGCCGTGCGCGGCCCCAGGCCGCGCATGTTCTCCAGCAGAAGCCTGCAGCGGCCGGCATCATCCAGCTCCGGGCCGCCGTACCTGGCCGAATACACCCCGGGCGCGCCGTTCAGCGCATCCACGCACAGTCCGGAGTCGTCCGCCACTGCAGGCAGCCCCGCCGCCTTCATGACCGCGCTCGCCTTCAGCAGGGAGTTTTCCGCAAAGGTAGCCCCGGTCTCCTCTACCTCCACGTCCACCCCTGCGTCCGCCTCTGAGCAGACCTGAACTCCCAGTTCCTCCAGGATGGCCTGCATCTCCTCCAGCTTTTTCTTGTTCTTGCTCGCCAGCACCAATTTCATACGCACGCCTCCAGCGCAGCCCTCTGCTTTTCCATCAGCTCCCGGATCCCCCTGCGGCACAGCTCCACCAGCTCCTGCTGCTCTCCCACGGTGAAGGCCCGGCCCTCGCCGGTCCCCTGCAGCTCGATCAGGCACTCCGCCTCGTTCATCACACAGTTCAGATCCACCTGGGCGGCGGAATCCTCCTCATAGCAGAGGTCCAGCAAAGGCTGCTCGTCCACGATTCCTGCGGACACCGCCGCCACCTGATGGCAGATCGGATCGCGCAGGAGCACGCCGTCCCTTTTCAGCCTGCGGCAGGCCAGCGCCAGGGCGACAAAGCCGCCGGTGACGGAGGCGGTGCGGGTGCCGCCGTCCCCCTGAAGCACATCACAGTCCACTGTGATCGTCAGATCCGGCAGGCGGGACAGGTCCACCGCCGCCCGGAGCGAGCGGCCGATCAGCCGCTGAATCTCGGCAGAGCGCGGGGAGAGCTTCAGCTTTGAGATATCCCGTTTGGACCGCTCGCGGTTGGCCCGCGGGAGCATGGAATACTCCGCCGTCACCCAGCCCGTGCCCTCCGGAACGTGCCTGGGCGCACGCTCCTCCACGCTGGCGCAGCAGAGGACCTTCGTGTTCCCGCAGGTAACGAGCACGCTGCCCTCCGGATACTTTACAAAATCGGTCTCCAGTGTGACCGGGCGCAGCTCATTCCACGCCCGTCCATCGATCCGTACCATCTTGACCGGCTCCTTTCTCCCATTCAGCTCACAGCAGCGCCTCGGTAAAGGCCGCGGCGTCAAAGGGTCTCAGGTCGTCCACGCCCTCGCCCACGCCGACAAACTTCACCGGCACCCCCAGCTCCCTGGCGATCGCCACCACGATGCCGCCCTTGGCCGTGCCGTCCAGCTTTGTGAGCACGATGCCGGTGATTCCGGCCGCCTGGGCAAACTGCTTGGCCTGGATCAGGCCGTTCTGTCCTGTTGTGGCATCCAGCACCAGCAGGGTCTCCCGGCTGGTGCCGGGACACTCCCGGTCAATGACGCGGCTGATCTTGCTGAGCTCGTTCATCAGATTCTGCTTGTTGTGCAGCCGGCCCGCCGTATCCACCAGAACCAGATCGGCCCTGCGGGCCTTGGCCGCGCTCATCGCGTCATAGACCACGGCGGCGGGGTCTGCACCCTCGTGCTGCTTGATGATCTCCACGCCTGCCCGCTCCGCCCAGATCGTCAGCTGGTCGGCCGCAGCGGCCCGGAACGTATCGCCGGCGCAGAGCAGGACCTTTTTCCCCTGCCCCTTCCACAGCGCTGCCAGCTTTCCGATGGAGGTGGTCTTCCCCACGCCGTTGACGCCGATAAACAGCACCACGGCCGGGGCGGTATCCATGCACACCCGGGGATCCCCCACCGTCAGATATTCCGCGAGAATCTCGCGCATGCAGACGCGGGCGCCCTCCACATCCCGGATCTTTCGCGCCTTACAGCGGTCCTTGAGCTCTTCCACCGCCTCCATGGTGGTCTCCGCGCCCATGTCCGCGATCACCAGCGACTCTTCCAGCTCGTCGTAAAAATCATCGTTCAGCTCCGAAAAGCCGTTGAAAATTCCAATTTTCCTGATCTTATCAAAAAAGCCCATGTTCTTCTCTCCTCAGGCCGTTTATTTGATATGCAGTTCCCGCTCCACGTCGTTCAGATTGATGGTGAGCAGCCGCGTCACACCCTGCTCCTGCATGGTAACGCCGTACAGAACATCCGCCTCTTCCATGGTGCCGCGCCTGTGGGTGATGACAATGAACTGGGTCTTGTCGCTCATCTTGCGCAGATACTGGGCAAAACGCACCACATTGGCATCGTCCAGAGCCGCCTCGATCTCGTCCATCACGCAGAAGGGCGTGGGGCGCACCTTCAGCATTGCAAAATACAGGGCGATGGCCACAAAGGCCTTCTCTCCGCCGGACAGCAGGGAGATCACCTTGAGTGCCTTACCCGGCGGCTGGACCTTGATCTCGATCCCGCAGTTCAGGATATCCTCCGGGT
>CAKUHW010000282.1 GCA_934659415.1 uncultured Oscillospiraceae bacterium | reverse complement strand
GTTCAGGGCCGCCGGGGCAACGCCATGATACTATTTTGGGGTCTCTCACAGGTCCCGTGTGGCCACCACATCCACGCCGGTCCCGCACACGTTGGTCAGAACGGTCTGACCAACGTGCACCGGGGCGGTGAGCACAGCGTCCTCCAGGGCGGCCATCACTGCAAATACCTTGCTCTTCGGCACAGCGCCCGCCGTCTTGACCGGGCAGCGCGGAAGGCGCGCACCCGTTATGCGCACGGTGCTCGTCACCACCCGGACCGGAGCGAGCAGTTCGTTTTTTCCGTACTGCTCCCCCCGCGGACAGTTGTTCCCCGAAACGGCGTACCCGTTTTCCTCGTCCACGCGCAGGCGGCACCCCCGGGGGCATACGATGCAGATCAGCTCCTTCATCCCTTCTCCACCTCCCGGACGCTTACCGTGATCGTTCCCCGGGCCGCACCCAGTACGGCCGCCGGCAGGGTGATCTGTTCCATCTCTCCGGGCGCCAGGCGCTCCCGTCTGAAGCAGGCCAGCTGCTTTTCCTCGTCCGTGACCAGAATCTCGCTGGCGCCGCAGATCCGGTTCACCCGGAAGAACACGCTGCACGCCCGATCCACCCCGGCCGGGCGAATACGCTGCGGCACGGTATACGAAACACCCGCCCCGTTTTGAAGGACAAGGCCGCTCTCCTCCGTCCCTCCGCCCAGGACAAACTCCGCGGCCGCCCGGCCGGCCCGCTGCGCCTCCGCCGTCACATAATCCACCAGGTCATGGACGTGGCAGACATTTCCGCAGGCAAACACGCCCGGGAGGGAGGTCTCCATATTTTCCCGCACCACAGGGCCGTTGGTGCGCCGGTCCATCTCTATGCCGGCCTGCCGCGTCAGTTCATTCTCGGGAATGAGCCCGACGGAGAGCAGCAGCGTATCGCAGTCAAAAACCTTCTCCGTGCCGGGTACGGGGGCCCGGTCCGCGTCCACCCGGGCTACCACCACCTGCTCCACCCGCTTTTCCCCGCGGATCTCCGTGACGGTGTGGGAGAGGTATAGAGGAATGTCAAAATCATTCAGGCACTGTACGATATTGCGGTTCAGGCCGCCGGAATAGGGCATGACCTCCACGCAGGCCAGGACCCTGGCGCCCTCCAGCGTCATGCGCCGCGCCATGATCAGGCCGATATCTCCGCTGCCCAGAATCACCACCCGCCTGCCGGGCAGCCATCCCTCCATATTGACGTAGCGCTGCGCCGCCCCCGCGGTGTAAACCCCCGCCGGGCGGGTGCCGGGGGTCCCGATCGCGCCGCGGGTCCGCTCCCGGCAGCCCATGGCCAGTACGATCGCCTTCGCCCGCTCTACCCGATAGCCGGTCTTCGGCCCCACCATGTGGACCTCCCGGTCTGCGGTGATCTGCAGCACCATGGTGTCGGTGCGCACCTCCACCCCGGTCCCGGCCAGAAGGTCGATAAACCGTCCCGCATACTCCGGCCCGGTGAGCTCCTCCCGAAAATAATGCAGGCCAAAGCCGTTGTGGATACACTGGTTCAGAATGCCGCCCAGATCGCGGTCCCGCTCCACCAGAAGGATCCTGCGCACACCGCGCTCCCACGCGGCCAGCGCGGCCGCCAGTCCCGCCGGTCCGCCGCCCGCCACGATCAGGTCATACATGGCCGTTCCCTCCCTTTGTCGGCTCTGTGAGCATAACGCTTCCGCGGCGGTCCTGCAGCACTTCGCCCGGCGTGATCTTCAGCTCCCGGCACAGAAGCTCCACCACTCTCGGGCCGCAGAAGCCCCCCTGGCAGCGGCCGAGCCCCGCATTTGTACGGCGCTTCACCCCATCCACGGATCTGGGGGGGATGGGCGAGTGGATCGCCGCCACGATCTCCCCTTCCGTGACGGTCTCGCAGCGGCAAATCACCCGGCCGTAGGCCGGGTCCCGCTCCACAAGCTGCGCCCGGGCCTTCTCGTCCAGGGCGGAAAAGGGGGTTGGCCGCGGCACATAGCGGAACTCCGCCCGGCGGCGGAGCGGGAGCCCCGCCGCCGCCATGCACTCCCTCAGATACTCCGCCGCTGCGGGCGCCGCAGACAGGCCGGGAGAGCAGATCCCCGCCGCATCAAAGAAGCCGGGGGCTCCCTCCGCGGGGCCAATGATAAAATCACCCGCATCGGAATTCGCCCGCACCCCCGCAAAGTTGCGGATGGACTGGCGGAAATTGAGGCCCGGGACCGAACGCCGGGCACGCTCCTGCACAAAGCTCATTCCGTCCGCGGTGTTGGCCGTGTCATCCCCCTGCACGGTCTGCGCGTTGGGTCCAACGATCAGATTCCCATGGACCGTGGGAGACACCAGTACGCCCTTTCCCGCCTTGCCCGGGCACTGGAATACGGTATGGCTCACCGTCCCGCCCTCCGACTTGTCCAGCAGATAGTACTCGCCCCTGGTGGGCCGGATCGTCC
>CAKUHW010000281.1 GCA_934659415.1 uncultured Oscillospiraceae bacterium | reverse complement strand
CTCAGCGACGATCCCTCCGCCAAGAAGGACCTGCTGCTGCTGGATGTGACCCCCCTGTCTCTGGGCATTGAGACCATGGGCGGCGTATGCACCAAGATCATCGAGCGCAACACCACCATCCCCGTGAAGAAGAGCCAGATCTTCACCACCGCCGCCGACAACCAGACCTCCGTTGAGGTCCATGTGCTGCAGGGCGAGCGTGAGATGGCGCAGTATAACAAGACCCTGGGCCGCTTCCACCTGGACGGCATCGCTCCGGCCCGCCGCGGCGTGCCGCAGATCGAGGTCTCCTTTGATATCGACGCCAACGGTATCGTGAACGTCTCCGCCAAGGATCTGGGTACCGGCAAGGAGCAGAACATCACCATCACCTCCTCCACCAATATGTCCAAGGAGGACATTGACAAGGCCGTGCGCGATGCCGAGCAGTTCGCTGCCGAGGATGCCAAGCGCAAGGAAGAAGTGGATGTGCGCAATCAGGCCGACCAGATGGTGTACCAGACGGAGAAGACCCTCAGCGATATGGGCGACAAGCTGGACGGCGGCGATAAGGCCAGCATCGAGTCCGAGCTGAATAAGGTGAAGGATGCCCTGAAGGGCAATGACACCACTGCCATCAAGAATGCCACCGAGAGCCTTACCAAGGCCTTCTATGCCGTGAGCGAGAAGCTGTATGCCCAGCACGGCCAGCAGGGCGGCGACGCCGGAGCGAACTGCGGCGGCGATTGCGGCAGCTGCGGCACCGACGGGAAGGATGACAATGTGGTGGACGCCGACTACGAAGTGGTGGACGACGACAAGCAGTGATCGGCGGCGGATCGCAAACAGCTGATTTATTTGGGCGGGGGTCTCGGTGCATCCAGGCCCCCGTCCTTCAAGGTGCGCAGACCGGCAGCCGGGCTCCGGCTGCCGTTTGAGGCGAGGTGACAACATATATGCCAGATCAAAAACGAGACTACTACGAAGTCCTGGGCGTGGCCAAAGGGGCCACGGACGAGGAGCTGAAGAAGGCCTACCGTAAGCTTGCCAAGCAGTACCACCCTGATATGAACCCCGGCAATAAGGACGCCGAGGCGAAATTCAAGGAGGTCAACGAGGCATACGAGGTGCTGTCCGACAAGGACAAGCGGGCCAAATATGACCAGTTCGGCCATGCAGGCGTGGATCCGAACTTTGGCGCCGGGGCCGGCGGAAGCGGCTTCGGAGGCTTTGACATGGGCGATATCGACCTGGGAGACCTGTTTGGGTCCTTCTTTGGCGGCGGCTTCGGCGGCCAGCAGCGGCAGGTCAATCCCAACGCGCCCAAGCGCGGGGCGTCCCTGCGGGCCAACGTCTCTATTACCTTCCAGGAGGCGATGGCGGGCTGCGAGAAGGAGCTCAGTCTGACCCGGATGGAAAACTGCGAGACGTGCCGGGGCACGGGCTGCGCTGCCGGTACCACGGCGGAGATATGCCCGGACTGCCGGGGCACCGGCCAGGTACGCATCCAGCGGGGCGCCGGTGGATTTGCCTTCAGCACCACTGCGGCCTGCTCCCGCTGCCGGGGCACGGGCAAGATCATTCATCAGCCCTGTCCGGACTGCCACGGCGACGGCCAGGTGCGCCGCAGCCGCAAGATCCGCGTGAAAATTCCCGCCGGTATCGACGATGGACAGACCATCTCCATGCGGGGCGAGGGCAATCAGGGCGAGAACGGCGGCCCGGCCGGCGACCTGCTGATCAATGTGAGCGTCCGGCCTGACCCGCGCTTCCAGCGGGACGGTTATGATCTCTATCTGGAGCAGCCGGTCTCCTTTACCCAGGCTGCCCTGGGGGCGGAACTCCAGATCGACACCATCGACGGCAAAGTGAAATGGAACCTGCCTGCCGGGACCCAGCCGGGCACGACCTTCCGCCTGCGGGGCAAGGGCGTACCGGATATCCGCGGCCGCGGCCGGGGCGACCAGTATGTTACCGTCCGTGTGACGGTCCCCGCCAATCTCACGGAGGAGCAGAAGGAGGCCCTGCGGGCCTTTGCGGAGACCATGGGGGAGAATGCCCCCCATGCCACGCCGGTGAAGGACTTCTTCGAGAAGAAGCGGAAGAAGAAATGAATAAAGCTGCGGCGCAGGCCCTCGGTTCAAAGGGCCTGCGCCGTTTGCTCTGTTTGCGATCCCGCCGCGCAGGACCGGCTCGCTCTCAGTAGTAGAGCTGGGTGCGCTCGCGGGTGAAGTCGTGCTCCGGCCGCTCCAGCAGGAAGGTACTGATGAACTCAGAGCCGGGGATCAGGAAGGGGTATTCATCATAGGTCGCCCAGGCGGGCTTGGTATACTTGGGCGGGTTTTTGAGGATGGAGTCCACCCAGCCGTTGTTGTTTTCATACCACATCTCGCTGACCCGGTCCCAGTGCTTGAAGAACAGATTCTCATGGTCCATAAAGTCGGCCTGCGGCAGAATGGAGC
>CAKUHW010000280.1 GCA_934659415.1 uncultured Oscillospiraceae bacterium | reverse complement strand
CGTCTGTGCCGTGCCTGCGGGGGTGGTGGACGGAGCAGACAGACTGCGCGGGACGTCTGTGGGGGTGGGCGCGCCTGCGTGGGAGAGAGGTTATTGGCTTTTTGTATACCCTCAATTGACCGGACTTGAGCGGCACCGGAAGAACACAGGCTCCGTTCCAATCGAGGGTGCTGAGAAAGGATTATGGACAACAACGAGAAAAAAGCAAAACGGACAGGGAAGCGGCGTTATGAACGGCTGGCCCTGACCGGACGATTTTTGAAGGGCAGCTGGCTCATGTTCGTCGTGAGCATTTTGATGGCTGCCCTGACAGCGCTGGCGGATATGGTCATTCCCCAGATCATCCGCGCCGCGGTTGACAACGCCATAGACGGTAAGGCGGCGGCGTATTCCCGCTGGATCATGGCGCTTGTGGACAGAGCGGGAGGCTTTGCCTATCTGGGGAAACATCTTTGGATCATGGCCCTGGCCGTGCTGGCCGTGGCTCTGGTCAAGGTGGTATCTCAGTATGTGTTCCGTGTCAGCAGCACCAAGGCGTCTGAAACGCTGGTGAAGACCATGCGGGACAGCCTCTTTGGGCATATCCAGCGGCTTCCCTATGCCTGGCACATGAAAAATCATACCGGCGATATCATTCAGCGCTGCACATCTGATATCGACACGACGCGAAACTTTGTATCCGAACAGCTCAGCTCAATTTTACGCATTGTGATCATGCTGGTGCTCTCCATCGTTTTCATGCTCCGGATGGATCCGCTGCTCACGCTGATTGCCCTGATACCCATGCCGGCGATCATTCTCTACTCCATGTGGTTTCAGAAGCGCATTTCGGACGGTTTTCGCGCCTGCGACGAGAGCGAAGGCAAGCTGTCTGCCATGGCACAGGAGAATCTTACCGGCGTGCGGGTGGTGCGGGCTTTTGGCCGGGAACGGTATGAGAGAGACCGGTTTGCGGCCCAGAATGAGGAGTATTCCGGGCTATGGGTGAGCCTGGCCGGTGTGATGAGCCGGTTCTGGTCTACCTCCGATGTGCTCTCCGGCATTCAGGTGATGCTGGTGGTGGTATTCGGTGCGGTATTTGCCGTGCGCGGCATGATGACCTCCGGGGAATACATCGCCTTCGTCTCCTACAATTCCATGCTGATGTGGCCCATCCGTACCCTGGGCCGTATGCTTTCGGAGATGAGCAAGGCCGGCGTATCGCTGGAACGAATTGCGGAGATCATGGCCGCAGAGCCTGAGCATGACAGACCGGGGGCCGTTCTGGCGGACATGACCGGCGACATCGCTTTCGACCATGTGAGCTTCTCCTATGAGGGCGGAGCCGAAATTCTTCACGATGTCAGCTTTACCATGAAGGCCGGTACAACGCTGGGCATCCTGGGCGGTACCGGCTCAGGCAAGTCCACCATGATGCTTCTGCTGGACAAGCTCTATGAGCTGAAGCCCGAAAACGGCTGCATTACCATCGGCGGGGTGGACATCAATGACATCCAGACTGCTCATCTGCGGCGCAGTATCTCTATGGTCCTCCAGGAACCGTATCTCTTTTCCCGCACACTGGCGGAGAATATCTCCATCACCGAGGAACACGCCGACCTGGAGCGCATCCGGGAGGCTGCCAGGGCGGCCTGTCTGGACGAGACGGTAGAGGGCTTTGCCAAGGGGTATGACACCTTTGTCGGGGAACGGGGCGTTACGCTTTCCGGCGGGCAAAAGCAGCGGGCGGCCATCGCACAGGCACTGATCCGCCGCACGCCGATTCTGATCTTCGACGACTCGCTCTCCGCGGTAGACACCGAGACCGACGCAAAGATCCGGGCAGCCCTGGAGCAGCGCTTCGGCTCGGCCAGCATTATCCTGATCTCTCACCGGATCACAACGCTCTCCAAGGCGGACCAGATCCTTGTATTGGATCACGGGCGCATTGCGGAGCAGGGGACCCACGAGGAACTGAAAAGCGCCGGCGGTCTGTACCAGCAAATCTATGAGATCCAGTCCGGCTC
Organism: uncultured Oscillospiraceae bacterium; assembly: GCA_934659415.1. GTDB lineage: Bacteria > Bacillota > Clostridia > Oscillospirales > Oscillospiraceae > Enterenecus. The sequence continues at coordinate 436 of CAKUHW010000280.1, read as the reverse complement.
CGGAGAGGAGGCGGCGGGATGAACACGGAAAAGGCCAAAGAAAAGAAGACAAGTCTGCCCTTTTTCGGTGTGGGAAAAATGCTGCCCTACCTGAAGAAATACCGTCTGACACTGGGCGTTATGGTGGGATCCGGCCTTTTGGGCAGCCTGATCGATGTCTTTTTGCCGCTGCTGCAGAGATATGCGCTCAACCACTTTGTAGATGGTCTTACGCTGGACACGCTGCCTGTCTTTATCGTGATCTATCTGGCGGCTTTGGTGTTTGCGGCGGCAATGAATTATGTTGCCGCAAAGCTGGCCACCTGTATGGAAATGTGGGTGGACCGCGATCTGCGCAACGCTGCCTTCAGTCATCTGCAGACCCTCTCCTTCTCCTACTTCAACCAGAACAGCGTCGGCTATATCCACGCCCGCGTGATCAGCGATACCGGGCGGA
>CAKUHW010000279.1 GCA_934659415.1 uncultured Oscillospiraceae bacterium | reverse complement strand
TCCGGCTGATGGACCTTGGCTGTTATGATCCGCTGGCTGCCGTTGAAAACGGGCATACGGTGGGGTATGCCATGCTTTGGCTGCCTCCTGCAGGGCAGGGTGCACTGCTGGAGTACCTGGGCGTGCTGCGTGGTATGCGCAGCGGAGGCCGCGGCGGAGAGCTTCTGGCTCTTCTGGCCCAGAGATATGGCGCGCTGTTCGGTGAGGCGGAGAAGCCGGATGCCTCCGATCCTGCGGAGAACGAGCTGCGCCGCCGGCGCATCGGCTTTTATCAGCGCAATGGGTTTCGGGTGGCGGATTATGAATGCGCTCTGTTCGGCGTGCGCTTTCACTGCCTGTACCGGGGGCCAGAGCAGGATGACCGGGCGGTGGAGGCACTCCACAGATCTGTATATGCAAATTACTTTACGCCTGCACATATGCAGCGCTATATTCAGCTTCCGCTCCGGCCCGGCGAGAGGGTGCATCCCGCTCCGGCCTGGCTGGAGGAGGATGAGGCGGAAGAGCAGGCGGATGACTCGTTCCGGGGCTGAGCCTGACAGGGGAAGGGAGAAACGCCTGTGAATATTTTTGACATCATGGGTCCCGTGATGGTGGGCCCGTCCTCCTCCCACACGGCGGGAGCGGTGCGCATCGGCCGGGTGGCCCGGCATCTGCTGGGCGGGCAGCCGGTGCGGGCGGAGATTCTGCTCCACGGCTCCTTCGCCGCTACCGGCAGGGGACACGGGACGGACCGGGCTATCGTGGCCGGCCTGCTGGATATGGAGCCGGACGATACCGCCATTCCCCGCAGTTTTCAGCTGGCGGCCCAGGCCGGGATGGAGATCTCTGTGCGTCCGACGGAGCTGCGGGATGCCCATCCCAATACCGCCCTGCTGGATCTGACGGACGGGGAGGGGCGCAGACTGACGGTAAACGCGTCCTCTCTGGGCGGCGGGCGCATCCGGGTAAACGCCATCGACGGGATGGAGGCGTCATTCTCCGGGGAGTATCCCACGCTGATCATCCGCAACCGGGATGAGCCGGGTATCGTCTCAGAAGTGTCCTACGCCCTGTCCCGCCGGGGGTGCAACATTGCCACAATGCAGCTCTACCGGGACCGCCGGGGCGGTCTGGCGGTGATGGTGCTGGAGTGCGATAACCCTGTTCCGGCGGCGGTGCGGGGCGAGGTGAGCGGGCTGGACGGCGTGGAGCGCTGTACCTATCTGGATCTGGGGGGAAAATAGAATGGCTTTTCATTCGGTGGCGCAGCTTCTGTCTGCGTCTGAGACCCAGCCGCTGTGGTATGCCGTCCTGCGGGACGACTGCCTGGACCGGGACGTCACGGAGGTGGAGAGTTTGGAAAAAATGTCCTGCCTCTGGCGGGCCATGGTGCGCTCTGCGGAGGAATATGATCCCGCTCGCCGTTCGGCCAGCGGTCTCTCCGGCGGACAGGCTGCGCGGATGGAGCAGGCTGCGGATACGCTCTGCGGCCCGTTTCTCCAGCAGGTCATGGCCACGGCCCTCCGGGTGGGGGAGCAGAACGCCTGCATGGGCCGTATCGTGGCCGCACCTACGGCGGGAGCGAGCGGCGTGCTCCCTGCGGTGCTCCTGCCGCTTCAGCGGCAGCGGGGATTGGAGGACGAGATCATGGTCCACTGCCTGTATGTGGCCGCGGGCTTTGGCCAGGTCATTGCGGACCGGGCCTCCATTTCCGGAGCTGAAGGGGGCTGCCAGGCAGAGATAGGCTCCGCCTCCGCCATGGCCGCTGCTGCCTTGGTATACGCGGCCGGGGGCGACGGGACCCAGATGGCGGCAGCCTGCGCCATGGCACTGCAGAATGTGATGGGGCTGGTGTGCGACCCGGTGGCCGGACTGGTGGAGGCGCCCTGCGTCAAGCGCAACGTGATGGGGGCTGTGAACGCACTCAGCTGTGCGGATATGGCCCTGTGCGGGATCCGCGGCGCTATTCCCTGTGACGAGGTCATCGATGCGATGGGCGCGGTGGGCCGGATGCTGCCCACGGCACTCCGGGAAACCGGGGAGGGTGGCCTGGCCGCAACGCCCACAGGCAGGAGAATCGCGGAAGAGCAGGGAGCTGCGGAACGCTGAAAATCAACGGAAAGGACCGCCGGGCTTATAGACAGGTGTTCGTAAAACAGGTTTAGACCGAAATTACGAAATGAGCATCTGTCAGGCAGGGTTGGACAACGAAAAGCCGCTATATTCAGTGAAAACCTGAATATAGCGGCTTTTCCTTATTTGCGTTTCTTTTTGCCTTTCCCGTGCTGCAACTGCGGTCTTGCTTTCCCTCGCTGGTTGATTGGGCTTTTCAAGTATTTGGACAGCTTGAGTATTTCAATCAGTGAGACGAATTGCTCTTTGGTGAGCTTGTCATAATCAATACCAAAGGTAGCGAGGAACGAACGGACTTGCTTTTCCTCGGAACTCCCCTCAAAATTCA
>CAKUHW010000278.1 GCA_934659415.1 uncultured Oscillospiraceae bacterium | reverse complement strand
ATATCGCCGTTTCCGATCATGATCTCATAGAACTCCTGCACCCGGTTGGCGGAGGGGTCCATGGATATCTTCATCACGCCGTCGTAAATGCAGTTGCGCACATAGGTCTCATCCTGGCCGGAGAACGCCGTCAGCTTGTCCAGGGTGGTCTGCTCGTCGGTGAGCATGAGCATCATGGCCCGGAGGTTGGCGATCTCAAAACGGACATAGGCGTCCCGGTTCTTGGCCACATTGGAGGTAAGGGCAGTCTGCCGGCAGCAGACGGCATTGGGGGCGTACTCTCCCACCAGGAAGGGCACCGCAAGGCCCTGGGTCCTGGCGTTCTGGCCGAAGCCGCTGTTGACGAAGCCTGCGTCGGCCTCGCCCTTGAGCACCGCCTCCACCACGGACTGGAAGCCGTCCAGCTCCACAAACTTCACATCTGCCAGGTCCACACCCGCCTCACGGAGCTTGGCCATCATGATCATATGGCCGGTCTCGGGGCGCACGCACGCCACCGTCTTGCCCGCAAACCAGGTGAGGTCCCCCTGCCAGGTCTCCGCCGTCCCGGGGAGCATCACACACTCGCTGCCCTCGGCGATGGTCCCGCCGATCACAGTCAGGTCAGCCCCCTGGGCTACGAAGGTGCAGGTGGGGATCACTCCGAAGGGCAGGATATCCAGGCTGCCGCCCAGAATGGCCGTAAGGCCGTCGTTCAGGTTGCTGATGGGCTCCAGGGTGACGGTAAGGCCCTCCTCCTCGTAATAGCCCATCTCGTGGGCCAGCACCACCATGGCGGCCTTGATGCCGGTGCCCATCTGGCCCACCCGCAGCGTGTAGTCGACGTCCTGTACACCCTCCGTAGGCGCGGCGGCAGAGGGGGAGGGCGCATCCGGGGTACTTTCAGAGGGGGTGGGGGACGGGCTCTGGGTCTGCCCGCCGGAGCAGGCGCACAGGGTCATGGCCAGCACGGCGGCCAACAGCAGAGCAATCTTCTTTTTCATTCTATATCACTCCATTTCATCTTTTACGGCTTTTCCGTCTGCTCTTTGGCCGGGAAAAAGGGACAGGCCGTCCCGCGGCAGTCCCGGCTGCGGCTGAAATGGTGGCAGCGGATGGCGGGCACCGGCCCCAGGTCCACGCCCAGCAGCTGCGCGGCGGCGGGCACGGCGGCGCACAGCGTCAGATAGGTGACCCGCTTGCAGCAGCGCGGCCCCTCCACCGCGGCGACGTTGGCCAGGCAGCGGGCGGTCATCTCGTTGCAGGCGGCCCAGCCGGACTTCGAGTGGGGGTCGGTCCCCTGCCACACGCTGGCGAAAATGCCCGCGCCGACCGCCGCCCCGCAGGCGCCGAACTGGCCGCAGTACCCGCCGGGGACGCTCCCCGCCCGCTCTCCGGCGGTGCGCAGCTGCCGCTCCAGGGTCTCACGGCTGCCGCCGGAGGAGAGATTTGCCGCAGTGAGCAGCGCGGCGGGCATGAGAAAATGGTGATAGGGACAGTGCATGGGCAGCTCCGGCAGGTCCATCAGGCGCTGGACCAGATCGAAGGCGGAGCAGGGTTTGCCCCGGTCAAAGGTCTCCAGACAGGCCGTCCGGATCCGCTCCATCCGGGCGGGATCAGGCAGCATCGGCATCGGCGCGCCCTCCTCTCAGAGGACCTCCCGAATGGCCGCTTCCAACTCCTCCCGGGAGGGGATGATGGACTGGAACTTCAGCTTTCCGTTGACGTACACCGACGGCAGGTTGGGCACGCCCATCTTCTTGGTGCGGGCGATGTCCTCCTTGACGGTGTACTTATAGACCTTGTAGTCGATGGCGTCGCCGAAGGCGGCCTTGGCCTCGTCGGTGGCGGCCACCATGTAGGTGCAGGCCGCGCAGGTAGCGGGATCCAGGGTAAAGGCCTCCACCAGGGGCTTCTCCAGGTGCTCGTAGTCGGGCAGGACCACATCGGCGGTGTCGTCCTCGGCCACATAGCCGCGCACCATCTCCCGCACCTCGTCCGTCTGCCGCACCGCCTGCATGCAACCGATGGTGTTCTCAAAGGGCACCAGGTAGGGCATATCGCAGCCAGAGGCCACAATGAGGCCGTCCTTGTTGTCCAGGCTGTCGATGAGGTCCACGCAGTACTTCATGTTGTCCATCTGGGTGCCGTGGAGCATTACGGTGGTCAGGGGTATGTTGCCGCCCAGGGCCACCTTGTACCGGTCGCAGACGGCCTTGGCCGCGGGGAAGTTCACGTTCTCGTCCACGGAGATGGAGTCGCACCCGGTCTTGCACATAAGCTCCACGTTCCGGGTGGCGTCGCCGCAGACGAAGAAGGAGGTATAGGCCCCCTTGCCCTTGATGTGGGCGAAGAGCTGGGTGAAGGGCCCGGACATGAACTCCTCGAAATGGTCCGTGGAGATCTGGGAGATCAGCGGGTCCACCACGGCGATCACATCCATGCCCGCCTCGATATAGTAGTC
>CAKUHW010000277.1 GCA_934659415.1 uncultured Oscillospiraceae bacterium | reverse complement strand
ACAGACAACAAGCCCTTTCAGCTGCTTGAACAATTTTCTCTATAAATATTTGTCTAACTTTTCGGGGTCACTTCACATGCGCCGGGGCCTCATCATTTTACTGCATATTCTCTCAGTCCGCCAGCTGCGGCCAGTAGGCGAGGCCGGAGAGGAAGGCGTCCACGTCAAAGTCCGGGTCCAGGGCGCGGCCCAGCTCCTCCAGGGCGGCGCGGGTGCGGACGGAGGTCTCCTGCACGGCGATGGACCAACCCACCCACTGGGTGTTCTTCCAATCGGCGGAATAGGACCAGGAGAAGGTCAGCTGCATGTTGTACTCGGTCTCCGGCTGGCTCCAGCTGGGGGCGTGCACGCCGATGTTTCCCTCGGCAAAGTCCTGCTCCACCGCCGCCCAGAGGGTCCGGGCATCCTCTCCGGACAGGTCGCAGTTGGCCACCGTGGCGTACTCCAGCCGCCGGTCCGGGTCCTCCGCCGCGCTCAGCATCACCTCGTACCGGCCCCGGCTCACCGCGGGGGAGCGGTTCAGGGCCAGCATCAGGGCGGTGACGGAGCCGGGCACGCCCTCGTCGGCGCGGCGAATGGGCACGCTCTGATAGTAGCGCACCAGGGTGCCGCCGTTTTTCAGCCGGTAGGTCACGCGCAGGCTGAAGCGGTCGTTCCAGTCGGGCGGATCGTTCTCCCCCGCCTGGGCGATGGCCTCGTGCAGGGCGGTCACCCGGGCGATGTCCTCCTCTTTGGTGAGGAGCAGGCCCTGGAGGTAGCAGCCGTCGTCATAGGGGGGCAGGCTCAGCCCGCTGACAGAGACGGAGACCACGCCCCCGGCGTCGGGCACCCGATGCTCGTACCCGGTGAGATCAAGCCCCACCACCAGGAACAGGGCGATGAACGCCAGGGCCACCGCCGCGGAGCCCTTCCACTTGCGGAACACCCGGAAGGTCTTATCCAGCAGCATCTGGGCCACGAAGCAGGCCGCCACGCCCCAGAGGAGGATGGACACCATCATGCCCCACTCCCCCAGACCCAGCACGGTGGACACCAGCAGCCCCAGGGCGAGGCCGCCGCACACCGCCACGCCGTACCGGAACACCGGGCGCATGGCCCGCACGGCCACCACGTCTCCGGCGGTCTCCAGCTGGCGGCGGCGGTAGAGCAGCAGGGCGCACACCGCCAGCACCAGCCCCGCCGCCGCGTAGATGGCCAGTTCCTTGCCGCCCTGGGCCTCCAGAAGGTAGGACCGGCCGGCAGTCCCGCCGTCCGCGGGGACGATAATATGGTAGTCCGCGCGCACCCGGCCGCCCAGCAGCACCGGCGGCGTGAGCCACTCCGCGGCGGTCTCCAGGGCGTCAAACCCGGCGAAGCCGTAGTAAAAGCGCTCCATCAGCCAGTTCAGCAGCAGATAGAACCCGCCGCACAGGAAGTTGAACACGGCGTAAAACACGGGCAGGGCCACGATGTTCCCGGTGAACATGCCCACGCACACAGCAAAGGAGTAGAAGAAAAAGTACATCCCGCAGCTCACCGCCAGCCACCAGGCCAGCGGGGCGAGGGCCAGACTGCCCCCCGCCGCTTCGATCACCAGCGTCAGCAGGAACACCAGACAGTTGGGCCCCAGCAGCATGGCAAGCCCCGCCAGGTAGTGGCTGAGGAACAGCCCCTCCCGCCGCACGGGCATCGTGCCCATGAAGTTGGCCGAGCGGGTGCTGTAAAGGTGGCTGCACACGGCCATGGCCACCAGAATGGCGCCCAGGGCGGTGATGACGGTGCCGAGGATCCCCCCGGTGACGTCGGTCACGGCGGTATAGGCGAAGCGAAGCATGCTGTCGCTCTCCTGCAGATGCAGGCGCAGCAGCGCCCGCAGGGGCAGGGCGATGACCCAGAACACCAGGTTCACGGCCCACAGAGGCCAGAACCGGGCGAGGGTTTTTTTGAAGACGGCGCCGTTAAAGCACGATGTCCCGGACCGCATAGTCCTCCCCTCCCATCTCATAGATAAAGATCTCCTCCAGACTGAGGGGCAGGGCCTCCTCCAGCAGAGGGTCGAACACGGCAAAGCGGGTGAGCATCTCCTCCGCGCTGCCCCGGAGAATGTAGGTGTACACCCGGCCCACGTTGGACCGGTGGAGCACCTGAATGTCCTCGGGCAGCTGGGGCGGCTCCGGGGTGCGGAAGGCCGCCTGCAGCTTCACGGTGCCCCCCTGCAGCTCGCTGAGAGAGCGCTCCAGGGCGATCTTCCCGTGGGACAGGATGCCCACATGGTCGCACACGTCCTCCAGCTCCCGCAGGTTGTGGCTGGATACCAGCACCGTGGTGCCTGCTTCCGCCACGTCCCCCATGAGCAGGGACCACACCTGCCGGCGCATCACCGGGTCCAGACCGTCCACCGGCTCATCCAGCAGCAGATAGTCCGGCCGGCAGCACAGGGCCAGCCAGAAGGCCGCCTGCTTCTGCATGCCCTTGGAC
>CAKUHW010000276.1 GCA_934659415.1 uncultured Oscillospiraceae bacterium | reverse complement strand
CGAGCCGAGCAGCACCAGCGCTCCGGCCAGCGAAAAGAGCCAGCTGCGGGAGAAGAAAAACAGGGCGGCCAGCGCTGCAAGCAGCAGCAGCGCTTTGGGGGCAAAATCGCTGCGCTTGATCGGAATCGGAAGGAAGATAATGCTGATGGCCAGAATCATGGCTGTATTGCAGATGACAGAGCCAATGCCGTTCCCGATGGCCATGCCGACCTTGTCCTGAGACGCAGCAATGCAGCCGGCAACACCGGAGATGAGGATGCTGTGACCCCGGACGGCGGCAAGGGTGGAGACGATGATCTCCGGCAGAGTCGTAGCCAGACTGATGACGGTGGCGCCGATAATAAACTGCGGGATCCCGGTGACCTCGGCGACCCAGACCGCACCGTCCACAAACCAGTCCCCGCCCTTTACGATCAGAACGACGCCCACCGCAAACAAAAGGTATATCAGGATCATATCCACGCCAAACTCCTCCGTCTTTTCAACAGCTTGTCCTCGTTGACGGCCGTCAGGAGCACACCGAATCTGTGCTGACAGTCAAAAGTCCAACAATCGTACCATACCGGGACAAAAAAGTCAACGGTTCGACAGGATGATGACGTCCGGAAGAAAAAAGAAAACACCATGCTGCGGACAGAGCGGGTGACAACGGTTGCAGCGGCGGGCAGAACGTGCTATAGTAAAAAAACTTCCCGCATGAGACTCCTCCTGCAGGAAGAAAGGAAAAGGGATGGATCAGTATGGAGGACAAAGGACGGCACCGCCCGGGCTGCGGCACATCGGGCAAAAGCCTGTGGCAGCTGCTGAAGTTTATTTTGGTATCCGGCCTGGCAGGAATCATCCAGCTGGCGCTGGCCAACCTGCTGCCGTTGGTGTTTGATGGCATCACTACGGCAATACCGGGCATGCTGCGGTGGGCCTTTCGCCCAGAGCGGCTTTTTGACCGGGGGACTGTCCAGGGGGCCGCGGACTACGCACGCTATGTGGTAAACGGCGCGGTGAGCTGGGGGTATGTGCTGCCATTCTTTCTATCCAACGCCATAGCCAACGTATACGGCTATTTTCAGAACAAGAAGACCACCTTTCGAAGTAATGCGCCTAAGCGAAACTTTGTGATCTATTTTGCCATCCTGGCTGTGCTGATTTTGGTATCGACCTGGCTGCAGGGCGTGGTGTTCGCTTGGGTGAACGCTGCTTTTCACGCGCCGCTGATTCTCCGTCTGGCGCGTACCATCGCTGCAGCTGCCGCCGGGCTGCTGCAGCTGATCATCCTGTACCCCCTGGAGAAGTTTGTACTGCTGAAGAGCAGTACGCAGTCCGCCTGAGCTTTTGGAAAAACACACCCCTATCGCAGATCCGGCGCGGCGGGGCGGGCGATGGGAAGCGACAGGGTGTCCGCTGCACCGCCGACGGGCAGAAAGCCAAGGGCCTCCAAATAGCGGCGGGCGGCAGGCATGGCGGGGCAGGGCAGGGTGAGGACGGCGGCACCCTGCGCCAGCACATCCGACACGGCCTGACCTACCAGCTGGACGCCAAGCCCCTGCCCACGGAACCGGGGCGCCAGGTAGAGCACGGATACCATACCGCCCTGGCAGGTCTGAAGCAGACCTGCAGCGCTGCCCTCACGAAGTACTTCCAGCCCCGGACCCTCGGCCCGGTATCCTTCCAGATGGTAAGAGGCACAGACCGGCGAACAGGTCAGGTCGGCTATGGGGTGGAAATAGAGGGAACGCTGCGCGATCAAGGCGGTGCTCTGCTCCTCGGCAGCCTGCGTTCCCGCAGGCGCTGCCAATTCAGCAGGAAGGTGGCTGACATCATTCAGCCAGCAGACCTTTACATGGCCGTTCTCTATCTCCAGCCGGGTCACAGCGGTGTTGTCGCCGTGAGGCACCGTGCCGATCTTATCCTCGGGGAGGTGCAGCCAGCGGCTCAGGGCGCAGCGGATGGCCGCGCCGTGGGTGAATATGGCAACTGTCTGCCCCGGATGGGCGGCGGCGATGCGCTCCACGGCGGCCGTGATCCGGTTTCGTACAGCGGGAAAGGTCTCACTTCCGGGGGCAGACCAGCGGCAGTCGCTGTGCCAGAAGCCCAACAGGCTGTCCGGATCCCGGGCCAGCAATTCTCCCCAGGGCCGGTCCTCCCAGCAGCCGGCATGAATCTCGCGCAGTTGCGGGTCGGTATGGAGAAAAAGCCGCTTCGGCCCGCACACCGCCTGCGCGGTGGCCATGGTACGCAGCAGGTCGCTGGAATAGATGGCATCGACCGGAATAGAGCGAAAACGCGCTTCCAGTGCTGCGATCTGCCGCATACCCTTAGCTGTTGTGATCATACTGTTGTACCATCCATGGCAGCGGCGGTAGAGATTGCCCTCTGCCTGGGCGTGACGGACCAAATACACAACGGTCATGGAGAAGGCCTCTCTTTCTGCATTTTCACATTGATAGAAAGGCCGCCCGGCCC
>CAKUHW010000275.1 GCA_934659415.1 uncultured Oscillospiraceae bacterium | reverse complement strand
ATTCAAGGCCTTCTGGGTCTCCTCGCCCCACAGACGGGCGGCCTCCCCCCGGTTGTAAAACACCTGTGGTCCATGATATCTGCTGTCTGTAAAGGAATTTTGGTGCACACTTACGACCACGGCGTTTTCTATGGCACCGATCAGCGCTGCCCGGTTTTTCAGATCAGAGACCTTCTTCTCCCGAAGGGTCACACAGTCCCGGTCACAGATCGAAACGTCCTCAGTCCGGGTGAGGACCGCCTCCACCCCAAGAAACGCCATCAGATCGCGCAGCTTCCGCACGATCGCCAGATTGATATCGCTCTCCTTGTGCCCTGATGGGTCTACCGCGCCGCCGTCCTCTCCTCCGTGTCCGGCGTCGAGCACAAGTACAGGCTCCGAAGCCCCCTGTCCGGCCGCCGCCGGAACACTCGCCATAAGCACACAAAATCCCAAAAGCAGCACAGCAATGCTTCGCCTCATGCCCATTCCCCCTCCGTCCATTTTTTATGCGGAAAGAGGCGCGGCAATGTCTTACAAATAAGAAAATACCTCCAGGTGCACTCTGGAAAGCGTCACAGCCAGGTCGGGAAACTCATCCTTCAGCCAGGCGCGAAGCACCGGGCAGACCACGTTTTCCGTGGGATAATGTCCTGCATCGATCAGATTTATCCCCAGAGCCTTTGCCTCCAAAAACTGGTCATACTTTACGTCAGAGGTCACAAACGTATCACAACCCTGGGCAATGGCATCCCCCAGCATACCGGCACACGCTCCGCCGCCCACGGCCACCATGTGCACCGGCCTGCCGCCGTCCACCAGGCGCACTCCGTTCGCCCCCAGCTTTTCCTTGACGTCCAGCGCAAAATCATACAGGGCCTGGCCGGGCACGATTCCCACTCGACCGATGCCATAGGGGCAGCCGTGTTCATCTGTCCCGTCCTGATGGAGCTGCCCTACGTCGGTCAAACCCAATCTGCGGGCCAGCGCATCGTTGACGCCCCCCTCCACCGCATCCAGGTTCGTGTGGGCGCAGATCGCCGCTATTCCATGCTCTGCCATCAGCAAAAGCCTGCGGCCCACGGAGGTCTCGTCTGTAATGGCCTTCACTCCGCCCCAGATCACCGGATGGTGGGCCACGATCAGCTGGGCGCCGCAGTCCGCGGCCTCCCGCACCACATCTTCTGTGATATCCAGCGCCACCAGCACCCGCGTCACCGGAGCGTCCCTCCGGCCTACCAGAAAGCCGGCGTTGTCAAAGTCCAGCTGCAGCTGAAAGGGGGCGCGCCGCTGAAGCATCTCGTAGACAGTCTGCACCGTTACCATACATTACAGCTCCTTTCTCATTTCGGACAGCTCCCGCAGGACCCGGCCGACCACTTCGATCTGCCCCTCATCCTGCACAGCGGCGCCGCGCAGCCCGCCTAGAACGCGCTCCAGCTTACCTGACAGCATATCCAGGTAGGCTCCCCGCAGCGGATCGCCGCTCTGCCGTCCGGCAAACAATTCCCCCGGAGTCATGGGCGGCATCGTCCCCCCCCGCACCGTCAGGCATACATAGAGACGCTTTCCCTCCCGGGACACAGTCTCCCGCTCAATGGCATAGCTGTGCCCGTACAGCCAGGCGCGCAGCTCGGAAAAGGCCGTCATGGGCTGAAGCAGCAGCAGCTTCCCCTCTCCGGCCGTCCAGGGCGCGGCCTCCAGAATGGCGCTGATGGTCTCTCCGCCCATGCCGGCTATGGCAACGGTATCGGCCTCTTCCGGCCGCACAGCGGCCAGCCCGTCACACAGACGGAAGGAGATCCGCTCCCTGACACCATAGCGTTCTGCCGTCTCTCTGGCCCGCTCCAGGGGGCCCTCCCGCAGATCGGCGGCGATCGCCCGCCGGATCCGGCCGTTCAGCAGCAGCCATGCGGGCAAGTAGGCATGATCGGTGCCCACATCGGCAAGAGCTGCCCCCTCCGGTACCTGATCAGCCACAGAGCGGAGCCTGGGTGAAAGTTCCATAGAACAATACCTCCAGAATAAGGGAAAAGAGCGGAGAACCGCTCTTTTCCCTGAATGCTTTTTCAGCCGGCAACGGCGTTCAACTGCTCCAGCAGCTCGTTCACGTCCACACCGTGGACCATACAGGCCTGCTCCACCGTCTCCCCTCTGGACGCGGGGCAGCCCAGGCAATGCATGCCAATGGACAGGAAAATGGGCGCGGTGTCGGGCGCGATGTCCAGAATATCGCCGATGATGGTATCCTTTGTGATCTTAGCCATTGAAAAATGACCTCCTTACATGGTTATCTCCAAGCGTCAGTATACCCACTTTCGGCTCTCATTGCAAGGGTTTCCGGCAAATTGCCCTTATTTTTTCCCCAGAAAGGCCTCCAGCCGATCCATCCCCTTGCGGATATTTTCCATGGAGGTCGCGTAAGACCAGCGCACAAAGTTGGGCGCGCCAAACCCGCTGCAGGGCACCGTGGCCACCAGTCC
>CAKUHW010000274.1 GCA_934659415.1 uncultured Oscillospiraceae bacterium | reverse complement strand
TTCATCACCAACGCCGAGCGCCGCATTCCCGTGCAGTACGCCAAGCGCGTGGTGGGCCGCAAGATGTACGGCGGTCAGTCCACCCACATCCCCATCAAGGTGAATATGGCCGGCGTCATGCCCATCATCTTCGCCCAGGCCATCGCCTCCATCCCCGCCACCATCGGCATGTTCGTGCCCAGCGCCTCCGTGGAGGGCAGCGGCTGGTACAAGTTCCTGAAGGTGTTTGACTCCACCGGTCTTGTGTACTCCATCGTGTACTTCCTGCTGATCGTGCTGTTCAGCTACTTCTACAACACGATCCAGTTCAACCCCGTGGAGATCTCCAACAACCTGAAGAAGAACGGCGGCTTCATTCCCGGCTTCCGTCCCGGCAAGCCCACCGCCGACTTCCTGCAGCGCGTGATCTCCCGTATCACCATGTTCGGCGCTCTCTATCTGGCTGTGGTGGCGCTGCTGCCCACCATCGCCGGCAATATCATGAAGGCCTGCGGCTCCACCGCCGGCAGCCGGCTCGCCATCGGCGGTACCTCCATCATCATTGTGGTGGGTGTCGCCCTGGAGACCGTCACCGCCCTGGAGGCTCAGCTCATGATGCGCCACTACAAGGGCTTCCTTGAGTGAGCGGAAAGGTGAGGTAACATGAAAGTGATCATGCTCGGCGCCCCCGGCGCCGGAAAGGGGACCCAGGCCGCGATCCTCAGCGAGAAGCTGGGTATCCCCACGATCTCTACCGGAAACATCCTGCGCGCTGCCGTGAAGAACGGCACCCCTGTGGGGCTGAAGGCCAAGAGCTACATGGACGCCGGCAAGCTGGTGCCCGATGACGTGATCATCGGCATCGTGGCTGAGCGCCTGGCCGAGCCCGACTGCGCCAACGGCTACATTCTGGACGGCGTGCCCCGCACCATCGCCCAGGCCGAGGCCCTGGAGGCTGCCGGGATCCGCTTTGACAACGTGGTCGACATTGAGATCCCCGATGCGGCCATTGTGGAGCGCATGGGCGGCCGCCGGTTCTGCCATGTCTGCGGCGCCACCTACCACATCGTGAACGCCCCCTCCAAGGTGGCGGGCGTGTGCGATAAGTGCGGCGGCGCGTTGGAGCAGCGGGATGACGACAAGCCCGAGACCGTGAAGCACCGTCTGGAGGTCTACCACACGGAGACCGAGCCTCTGAAGGACTTTTACGCCAGCCGCGGCGTGCTGCGGCCGGTGGAGAACCAGCCCACCATCGAGGCGACGACTCAGGCGGTCTGCAAAGCCCTCGGCCTGTAAGCTATGGAGCTTATCACCCTGAAATCGTCCAGGGAACTGGACTGTATGCGTAAAGCCGGCCGGATCACCGCGGCGGCCCGCAAGCTTGCGGGAGAACTGGTACTCCCCGGCGTTACGACCCTTGAGATCGACACGGCAGTGCGCAAGTTTATCGAGAGCCAGGGAGGGAAACCCTCCTTCCTGGGCTACGGCGGCTTCACCGGCTCGGCGTGCATCTCGGTAAACGACGTTGTGATCCACGGCATCCCCTCCAGGAAGATCGTGCTCAAGGAGGGGGACATCGTCAGCGTAGATGTGGGAGCCTTCGTGGACGGCTTCCACGGCGACTGTGCCGCCACCTATGCCTGCGGCGCGATCTCGGATGAGGCCAGGCGTCTCATCGAGGTCACCGAGCAGAGCTTCTGGGAGGGCATAAAGTTCGCCAGAGTGGGCCAGCGGGTGTCCGACATCTCCCATGCGGTACAGCAGTATGTGGAGAAGCACGGATACTCTGTGGTCCGGGACTTCGTCGGCCACGGCGTGGGGACAAAGCTCCACGAAGCGCCAGAGGTGCCCAATTACGGCCCCGCAGGTCACGGCGCCCGGCTCCAGCCGGGAATGACCATTGCGGTGGAGCCCATGGTATGCGCAGGGGACTGGCAGGTGAAAGTGCTCAAGGACGGCTGGACCACCGTTACGGTGGACGGCTCCCTGGCGGCTCACTACGAGAACACCCTGCTCATCACCGAGGGCGACCCGGAGATCCTCACGGTGTGCGACTGAGGCCGCCGCCATGAGGTTCGAAAAAGCCCAGATCGTCCGCTCCCTGCGGGGGCATGACAGCGGCACCCTCTACTGTGTGATCGGGATCGAGGGCGACCGGCTGCTGCTGGCCGACGGGAGACGGCGGCGGGTGGGCTGTCCGAAACGAAAGAGCTGCGGCCATGTGGCCGCGGTGGACAGCGTGGAGCACCCGATCCTTGAAAAAGTCCGGTCGGGCCAGGCGGTGGGCGACAGAGAGCTGCGCTGCGCCCTGGCCCAGATCCGGGACCGAACGGAGGTATGACGCTTTGGCAAAAGACGATATGATCGAGCTGGAGGGCATCGTCACCGAAGCCCTGCCCAACACCACATTCAATGTGGATATCGGCAACGGCCACATCATCCTGGCACACATTTCCGGCAAGCTGCGGATGAACTTCATCCGCATCC
>CAKUHW010000273.1 GCA_934659415.1 uncultured Oscillospiraceae bacterium | reverse complement strand
TCGGCGCCGGCCTTGGTGATCAGGTTGGCCACCAGCTTGGCGGAGATGGGATCGCGGGGCTTGGTCTTGCGGTCCTGACGGGCGTAGCCGAAGTAGGGGATGACGGCGGTGATGCGGCCGGCGGAGGCGCGCTTCAGGGCGTCGATCATCACCAGCAGCTCCATCAGGTTGTTGTTCACCGGTGTGCTGGTGGACTGGATGACGAACACGTCGGAGCCGCGGACGGTCTCGTAGATGGAGGCGAAGCACTCCCCGTCGGAGAAGGTGCCCACCTCGGAGGAGCCCAGCTGGATGCCGATCTCCTTGCAGACCGCCTCGGCTAGGCTCTTGTTGGAGCTGCCGGAGAAAATCTTGATGTCCTTGCCGTGTGAAATCATGACGTTTTTACTTCCTCTCTGTTTTTTCTGTGGTGACGGCCCGTTTTATGCGCCGGGCCCGCGCTCGCGTCACTTCCTCCTGTCCTTCCAGCCGGTCTTGACCACCTGGCGGCTGCGGCCGATGGCGAAGCCCCCCTCGGGCACGTCCTCGGTGATGGTGGTGCCCGCGGCGATGTACGCCCCGTCTCCCACGCGCACGGGGGGGATAAATCTGGTCTGGCAGCCGATAAACACATCGTCGCCGATGACGGTGCGCTCCTTCACCTTGCCGTCGTAATTGCAGGTGACGCTGCCGCAGCCGAAGTTGCACCGCGCCCCCACGTCGGAGTCCCCCACATAGGTCAGGTGGGCCATCTTGGTCCCCGGGCCCAGGACGGAATTTTTCAGCTGCACAAAGGCCCCGATCCTGGACCCCTCCCCCACGTCGGTGTGGGGCCGGAGATGGGCGTAGGGCCCGATCTCACTGCCGGCGCGGATCACGCTCTGGCTGGCCTGGGAGGAGTTCACGGTGCAGCCCGCCTCCACCGTGCAGTCGGTGAGCATGGTGTTGGGCCCGATCTCGCAGTCCGGGCCGATCACCGTCCGCCCCCGGAGAATGGTGCCGGGCAAAAGCAGCGTGCCCGCGCCTACGGTGACCTCGACCTCCACCCACACGGCGGCAGGGTCGAGCATCCGCACCCCCGCGGCCAGCAGCGCGCGGCGCTTTTCTTCCAGCTGGGTCTGCTCCATGGGACAGGCACACTCCTTCAGTTTGAATCTCCCTCTTATTATACCAGATGAAAAAATTTTTTGAAGGGCTTTTTGACCTATTTTTCTCTTCTTTTTTACCGAAAAAGCGCACCGCTGCCCCAAAATTTTTGCCTTGACAGGCAGACGGACTTATGTTATAGTAACTGTATTAACACAGTTGATACAGTTTGTCCGCAGCGCGGGCGGAAGATCCTCCGCAGGGAGGCGGGCCGCTTGGCTCTGCCTCTGGGAGAGGCAAGGGCTCTGCCGGCCTCGTAGCCGAGTCCGGCGGTCAACGGCGGGCCGCTGAGACAGCGGCCCCTACAAGAGGACAGGGAAGCCTGCGGAAAACGACCAGGGCTCTTGTTTCACCCGTAGGGGCCGATGTCCTCATCGGCCCGTGCTTTTCTTTGCCGCGGCAGCAACCCCTCAGTCAGCGCTGCGCGCTGAGGGATTGTCTGTCCTTCAGTCTGGTAGCACTCCCCCCAGCCGCCGTAAAAATCGCGGCGGCGTCTCTCGCTGCGGCTCGGTCACCTCGCGGCTCTGACATGCCACCGGCATGTCATTCACTACCGCTCGGCCGCTTCGCTACCCTCTGCACGAGGGGGTAAGGGCCTACGGCTGCTGCGCACCTGTAGGGCAATGGCAGAGTCCTTGCCGCGGACAAAGAAGAGAACGCGAGTATCACAGGAAAGAAGTGAGCGCCATGCTGCAATTGAACTACCGGGACGGCCGGCCCATTTACGAGCAGGTGCGGGACGGCCTGCGCCGCCTGCTGGTGACGGGGGCCATCGCCCCGGGGGAAAAGCTGCCCTCGGTGCGCCGGCTGGCGGGAGAGCTGGCCATCAACCCCAACACCATCCAGCGGGCCTATGAGGCGCTGGAGCAGGAGGGGTATGTCTGCTCCGTCCCCGGGAAGGGCAGCTTTGCCTGCCCGGGGGAGGACATTTCGGCCCGCCGGCGCACCGAGCTCTTCGCCCAGCTGGACGCCCTGGTCCTCCAGCTGCGGGAGCTGGGGGTGACGGAGGCCGAGCTGGCCGGATGGCTGAAACACGGAAAGGAGGAGCATGTATGATCGAAGTAAAGCATGTGGTCAAGTCCTTCGGCGGCTTTCACGCCCTGGACGATCTGACCATGACCGTGCCCAAGGGAGCCATCTACGGTCTGGTGGGTCCCAACGGCGCGGGCAAATCCACCATCCTGCGCCACCTCTGCGGAGCCTACCGGCAGGACGCCGGAGAGATCACCCTGGAGGGCGCGCCCATCTGGGAAAATCCGGCGGCCAAGGTGCGCACGGTGTCCATCCCCGACGAGGTGTACTACTTCGGCTCCGCCTCGGTGCGGGATATGATGCGGTTCTACCG
>CAKUHW010000272.1 GCA_934659415.1 uncultured Oscillospiraceae bacterium | reverse complement strand
GTGTATCCCGACGCAGTCAGGCCCCGCAGAGCCCGATCTCCAGAAAGTAGGCCATGGCTACGGAAATGAATTTTTTGACCGCATGCGTGCAGTACTTTGTGTTGCTCACCAGCAGGCCCAGCTCCTTCGGCCTGAAATCCCTGAACGGGATAAGCGCCACTCTGCGGCATCCATCCGGCACAAGAAGTCCGGGCAGGACCGCGATTCCCAGGCCGTTCTGCACCATGGCTATAATGGTGCGCTCGTCGTAGATCCGGTAAGCCGCCAAGGCGGACAGCGCCTCTATGGCGGTATCATCCCCGAAGCTTCCCTCCAGCGGCCACTCCGGTATGATCACGGTTTCCGCCCGAATGTCCGCCAGACCAATACCCGCGCGGCCGGCCAGCGGGTGCTCCTCCGGCAGGACCACCACATAGGGGTCGTCCATGATCTTGAAATAGTCAAAGGACTTCATATGGGGATCCTCACAGAAGGCCACGTCCGTTTTCCCGTCCACCAGGTCGTTGACCGTCTCCTCATACCGGTTCATCTGCGGCTGCACCGAAATGCCCGGCGCCTGCGCCTGCATCCGGTGGAGTATCTCCGGGATCCAGCGGGCTGTGGCCATACGCAGGCCGCCGATCCGCACCACCCCGGTGTCCGCCCCTCGGATGGCCTCCGCCTGATCCAGCACCTGCTGCTGGGCGTCCACCACCCGCTGAATAAGTGGGATCAGCGCTTCCGCAGCCGGCGTAGGCACGATTCTGGAGTGATTACGGGTGAACAGCACCACGCCCAATGTGTCCTCCAGCTTGCTGATCGTATAGCTGACGCCCGGTGTGGTCTGATGGGTATTCTGGGCAGCCTTGCTCATGCTCTGGGCCCGGACGACCTCCAAAAATGTTTCATATCTGCTCAGCACTGTGCTCACCTCTCTGTCCACGCTTCGCGCCGAAAACCCGTTTTGTCTATTTTACACGATTACCTTTGAAATAGCAATGGCATTTAATAATATTCTGTCCAAAGCGATCTGAACAAAATGCAGGTCTTTTCCGATTTTCAATTTCACCCTCGTTCGCTCTTGTATACTTTACATATGCAGCAGGGTTTGTTATAATGACAACTTGTGGTGCGGTAGATGCACCGCCTCTCGCTGGGGGGTGAGTATCTGTGAGACAAGTTGGATCAAAACCGCGTCGGGCCTGGCTTCTGCCCTGTCTGAGCACTTTTGCGGCCGGCTGTGCCCTGTGCATTGCCGCGTGGCTATTTACGGATCGGGCCGGGCAGATGGACAGTCTTCACCCCGGGATTGTTCTGCTGACCGGAGTGATCGCCCTTCTGCTTGCTGTTGCCCTGACTGCCGCGCTCCTTCGATTGTGTGCAGAACGAAAGCGGCTGGAGAGCACCGACAGATTGACCGGACTGCTCAATCGCTCCGGCTTCGCCCGCCGCGCAGAGACCTGCCTTGCGGCAGAGCCTGACGGGGTCTGTGTTGCAGCGGTATTGGATATTGACGACTTCAAATTCATCAACGATGTGTACGGCCACGCCTTTGGCGATGCCGCGCTGCTGCAGTTGGCCGGCAGTATGCACGCCGCCTTCTCCTCAGCTGCTCTTTTGGGCCGCAGCGGCGGCGACGAATTCTGCATTCTTTTGAGAGGAACGGACCGCTCCCGGGCACGGACCGCCCTGGAGGCTTTTGTCCAGACACCTCTGACCTTCCGGTACCAGGGACAAGAGAAGCATTTCAGCATTTCTCTGGGCTATGCCGAGTATACTCCGTCCGCCCCCCAAAGCATCGATACGCTGCTGCACCTTGCGGACATTGCGCTGTACGCTGTGAAGCTCCGGGGAAAGCAGGGCTGCCTTGCCTATGAGAGCAGCCTCTCCCCAGACCGGCGGACACAGCTCGGCTTTGCGCTCAATGACGTCTCTGAGCATCTTCCCGGCGCGTTCCTGATCTACCGCGCCGACGCATCGGACGATCAGATTCTCTTTGCCAACAGCGAAATGATCAAGCTTGCCGGCTGCACGGATCTGGACGACTTCATGGCGTTTACCGGGCGGAGCTTTCGCGCACTGATTCACCCGGATGACCGCGGCACCGTGGAGGCCAGCATCTGGAGACAGATCACGGCCCACAGCGATGGGGCCAATGACTATGTAAAGTTTCGGTTTGCCGTGAAGGATGGCAGCTTCCGCCCCGTTCTGGATCACGGCCGAATCGTGGAAAACTGCTATTTCGGGCGTGTCTTTTACGTACTGATCATGGACTGCGGCCTGATCCGAGATCGCTACAACGCCCTTTCAGCCTCTCAGTCCCCTATTCTCTGAACGGATGTGATCTGACAATGCCGCTTCTTTTTATCGTGCTGCTCACCCTGGTGACCGGCGTTGGCGGGCTGGCCCTCGGCGGAGGCCTGGCCTCTCTGTTCAAGCGGGAATCCCCCCGCGGAGCAAGCCTGCTGCTGAGCTTTACTGCCGGGCTGATGCTGTGCATCGTCTCCTTTGACA
>CAKUHW010000271.1 GCA_934659415.1 uncultured Oscillospiraceae bacterium | reverse complement strand
ATCCCCTATGTCATCGAGCCCTCTCTGGGCTGCGACCGCGTGGCCCTGGCCTTCCTGTGCGAGGCCTACGACGAGGAGATCGTGGACGCGGAGAAGAACGACGTGCGCGTGGTGCTCCACCTGCACCCCGCCCTGGCCCCCTTCAAGTGCGCGGTGCTCCCCCTGTCCAAAAAGCTGGCCCCCAAGGCCCGGGAAATCCAGGCCATGCTGAGCAGGTACTGGATGACCGACTACGACGAGGCGGGCTCCATCGGCAAGCGCTACCGCCGCCAGGACGAGGTGGGCACCCCCTACTGCATCACCGTGGACTTTGAGACCGTGGGTGACGACAAGACCCCCGCGGACGACGCCGTCACCATCCGGGACCGGGACAGCATGGAGCAGGTGCGCGTGCCTGTCAGCGAGCTGAAGGCCTGGCTGGAGGAGAAGCTGGCCTACTGAGACCGGACAGGAGCACGACCCATACCATCGATTGACAAGGGCAAACACGCCTGACAGCGTGTCTTTTCGGCGCTTTTTGCCCCGTTCGCCTTGGTGGGCGTCAGCCCACCGGCGGCTCAAAAATCAAAAATCACTCGAACATCCATCGCTGTCAGGTGCAGGCAGTTTTGCCGGAGCAGAAATGTGTCCGGACAAGGAAAGACCCGCAGGGAATACTTTGCCGTATTGCCAAGGATTTTGACGAAGTACGGGCGCATTTCTGCCCGTCAAAACCGTGTCTGCCCTTGTCAAGCGATGGTACTGAAATAAGAAAGGATCGAGAACTATGACCACCAAGCAGCTGGCATTCACCGCCCAGCGGGCCAGACGGCTGGGGCTGGACATGGTGTATAAGGCGGCCTCCGGACACCTGGGAGGCTCCTTCTCCGCCATGGACCTCCTCACCGTGCTCTACCAGAACGTCATGAACATTGACCCCGCAGACCCCGCAAAGGCGGACCGGGACCGGTTCGTCCTGTCCAAGGGGCACTGCACCCCCGCCCTCTATCCCACCCTGGCACTGCGGGGCTGCTTCCCCGTGGAGGAGCTGGCCGCCTTCCGGGCGGTGGACGGCCATATGTCCGGCCACGCCGAGATGCACCATGTGAAGGGCGTGGATATGTCCACCGGCTCTCTGGGGCAGGGGCTGAGCGCAGCCGTGGGCATGGCTCTGGCCCTGCGGAACAGCGGCGCGCGGGTGTACGCCCTGATGGGCGACGGCGAGATCGAGGAGGGCCAGATCTGGGAGGCCGCCATGGCCGCCGCCAAGTTCGGCCTGGACGATCTGTGCGGCATTGTGGACGTGAACGGCCTGCAGATCGACGGACGCACCGCCGACGTGATGCCCTCCGAGCCCCTGGATCAGAAGTGGGCCGCCTTCGGCTGGAACGTCATCAAGTGCGACGGCCACGACTATGACGCCATTCAGGCCGCCTTTGCCGAGGCGGCCCAGGTGAAGGGGCAGCCCACCGTCATCCTGGCCCATACGGTAAAGGGCAAGGGCGTGTCCTTTATGGAGAACAACGCCGGCTGGCACGGCAAGGCCCCCAACGCCGAGCAGTACCGGCAGGCCCGCGCCGAGCTGGACGCCAGCCTGGCCGCCCTGGCCGCCGAGACCGGCGCGCCCGCCGCAGACCCCTCGACGGGCTACGGAATTCTGAAGGAGGGGAACTGAAATGTCTGAAAAGATCGCCACCCGCGCCGCCTACGGCGAGGCGCTGGCCGCCCTGGCCGGGGAATACCCCGAGCTGGTGGTCCTGGACGCGGACCTGGCCGGGTCCACCATGAGCAAGAAGTTCGCCGACGTCTGCCCTGAGCGGTTTTACGACATCGGCATTGCCGAGGCCAATATGGCCGGTATCGCCGCGGGCCTGGCCGCCTGCGGCAAAAAGCCCTTCATCAACTCCTTCGCCATGTTCGCCGCCGGCCGGGCCTGGGAGCAGGTGCGCAACTCCATCGCCTATCCCCGGCTGAACGTGAAGGTCATCGGCTCCCACGGCGGCCTGTCCGTGGGGGAGGACGGAGCCACCCACCAGTGCATCGAGGACTACGCCATCATGCGCGCCATCCCCGGGATGCTGGTGCTCTCCCCCTGCGACGGCCCGGAGATGCGCCTGGCGGTGAAGGCCCTGCTGGAGTACGAGGGCCCCGCGTATATGCGCCTGGGCCGGCTGGCGGTGGAGTCCGTCACAGACGAGGTCCCCGGCTATGAGTTCCAGCTGGGCAAGGGCGTCACCCTGCGGGAGGGGAATGACGTGACGGTCATCGCCGCGGGCATGATGGTGCAGGAGGCGGTGAAGGCCGCCGACGCCCTGGCCGCCGAGGGCGTGGGCGTGCGGGTCATCGATATGCACACCATCAAGCCCCTGGATGAGGAGCTGGTGCTGCGCGCCGCCCGGGAGACCGGGGCCATCGTCACCAGCGAGGAGGCCAATGTGCTGGGCGGCCTGGGCTCCGCCGTGTGCGAGTGCGTCAGCGCCGGCTGCCCGGTGCCCGTGGTGCGCCACGGCGTACACGACGAGTTTGGCCGCTCCGGCGAGGCCAAGGCCGTGCTCAAGGCCTACGG
>CAKUHW010000270.1 GCA_934659415.1 uncultured Oscillospiraceae bacterium | reverse complement strand
GGATATCCCGCCGGGACTGACCTGCCGGGGAGACGAGGGAGCCCTGCGGCAGCTGTTTTCCATTCTGCTGGACAATGCACTGAAATATGCTCTCCCCGGCGGCGACATCTGTCTGAGTCTGCGCCGGGACCGCAAGGGGCTTGTGCTGCGCTGCAGCAATCCGTGCGCCCCGCTTGCCCGGGAAGAGCTGGACCGCCTTTTCGACCGGTTCTACCGCCCGGACCAGTCCCGGAGCTCTGCCACCGGGGGGTTCGGCGTGGGACTGTCCATCGCACGGGGCATCGTGGAGGCCCACGGCGGTTCGATCTCTGCCGCCTGCCCAACAGAGGGGCGCATTGAATTCACCGTTGCCCTGAAATGATTTTTACTAAGCCGGGCCGCGGTCTGCCGGAGCGCCACAGGCGCTTTTGGGCTGCCGCGGTCCGCTTTTTAAAAAAGACTTAAGGTTTTTCCTCTTTTTCTTTTTATCTCCCGGTGATAAAGTAGAGACCGAAGCGCCAGTTGACAAGGGAGGAAGCGAGCTATGTATAACATTCTCATTTGCGACGACGACCCCGATATCGTCGCCGCACTGAAGATCTACCTCTCCGGGCAGGACTACGGCCTCTATACCGCCTGTAACGGGCAGGAGGCGATCATGGCCGCGCGGGAGCACGACATCCATCTCATCCTGATGGACATCATGATGCCCGGAATGGACGGCATCGCCGCCACCGCCGCCCTGCGGCGGGAGAGCAATATCCCCATCATCCTGCTCACCGCCAAAAGCGAGTGCAGCGACAAGGTACTGGGGCTGAATATCGGCGCGGACGACTACATTACAAAGCCCTTTGATCCGGTGGAGGTATTGGCCCGGGTGCGTTCCCAGCTGCGGCGGTACACCACCCTGGGGGCCCGCCCCGCCGCAGGGAGCACATCCGGCGTGTACACAGTGGGCGGCGTCAGCCTTGACGAAGAGGCAAGGAGCGTCACCGTGGACGGGGAGCCTGTGACCCTGACGCCGCTGGAATTCAGCATTCTGCGGCTGCTCATCCGTTCCCCCGGACGGGTCTACTCCAGCAGCCAGATCTACGAGCTTGTGTGGAATGAGGACGCCCTCGGCACGGAGACCAGCGTTGCCGTCCACATCCGCCACCTCCGGCAGAAGATCGAGATCAACCCCTCCGAGCCCCGCTACCTCAAGGTGGTGTGGGGGCTGGGATACAAAATGGAGGATGTGCGCCATGAGGGCTAAGGACATCGCCCGGAATTTCTGGGTCAAGGGTGCGGCCCTGCTCATCGCCGCCCTGCTGGCCCCGGTGATGGCCGTTTACGGCGCGGTCTACGCCGCCGCCTACACCGGCGCGCTGGGAAACGGAAGCTTTTTCGACAGTGAGATCTGCCGGACCGCCGTGAGCAGTGAGGGCTTCTCCGTCTGGTATGTCTATCAGGAGTACCGCTCCCAGGGCTGGGACGCCGATGCCCTGGCGGACTGGCTGGCGGGAACCTACCCTGCCGGCAGCACCGCCACCAATGTACGCTTTGCCCTCTCCGTGGACGACAGCGTGATCTACGACAACCATCGCAGCGGGGACACGGCGGTGAACCTCAGCCAGAGCTACTGGCCCGTGGAGTCCGAGACCGGCGGCACAAGGGTCAAGCTGGACTTGACCTACTATGTGGACCCGGAGCTTCCCGTGCACGACCAGGTATATCAGGCCGCCGGCCTGTACCGGACTGTCGGACGGCTCAGCGGCCACGCCGTCCTGATCCTGCTGCTGTGCGTCTTTGCGGAGCTGTTTCTGGTAGTCTATCTGGCCCGCACCGCCGGCCGGCGGCCGGGGACGGAGGAGGTCCTCCCCGGCTGGCAGGAACACATCCCCTTTGACCTCTATCTGGCCGCCGATTTCTTCCTCGGCGTGGGGCTGGTCTGGCTGGGGAGCGAGACTCTCAGCATCATGGGTTGGAGCGACCTGCCCCTGACGGGGATCCTGCTGCTGGCCTGCCTCTTTATGGGGTCCGCTCTGCTGGGGGCCCTGTGGATGACCTTCTGTTCCCGTATGAAGCTGGGAAAATGGTGGCGCAATACCGTGATCTTTTGGGTGCTGCGCCTGCTGTGGCGGGGGCTGAAGGCCATCGGCCGGGGCATCCGGAGCATCCTCCGGGCCCTGCCCCTGGTGTGGCGGACCGCTCTGGGCTGCTGCGTGGTCAGCATCGTGCTCATCGCCGCGGAGAGCAATCACGCCGGCGGTCTGCTGCTGATCCTGCTGCTTCTGCTGTCGGCGGCAGCCTGCTGGGTGGCTGTCCAGCTGCGGCGGCTGCAGAGAGCGGGCCGGGCCCTGGCCGCCGGGGACCTCTCCGCCCAGGTGGACACCAAAGGTATGCTGTGGGACCTGAAGCGACACGGAGAGGACCTGAATGCCGTGGGCCGGGGCATGTCCATCGCCGTGGAAGAGCAGCTCAAAAGCGAGCGGCTCAAGACCGAACTCATCACCAACGTCTCCCACGATATCAAGACTCCTCTGACCAGTATTGTCAACTATGTGGATCTGCTCCGGCGGCCCCACACTC
>CAKUHW010000269.1 GCA_934659415.1 uncultured Oscillospiraceae bacterium | reverse complement strand
GCACGAGCTTACCACCCCCGTGGTAGAGGTGGCCGGAGACAACGAGACCGCCAAAGCCATGTTTCTTACCGAAGGTGTGCTGGCCATCGACTGCGGTCACTGGATGGAGACGCACGGAGTTGCACGCTCCTTCTGGCAGATCGGCCCCTGGTACATGGAGTTTATCAAAGAAAACGGCGAGTGGAAGATCTGGCATCTGACTGTTTTCGATGACGTGGAGACCCCCTATGAACAGAGCTGGAGCGAGTTTACAGACCATGCGTCCCTGATCCGTACAGAGGCGCCTGCGCCCACTGCGCCTTTGGAGGATGCCCACTACTTCACCCCGGAGAGAGCGCCCTTCCTGCACCGGGAGCCTCCCCGCGCCTACGGGACCTATGCTGAAGGAGAGGTGAGCTGCTAATGTTGGACAAAGTTCAGGAAATTGTCCGCGTCAACAATGAGACCGCGGAGAAAATCGCTGCTTTGCGTCAGGAAAATGAGCAGCGCGGAAAGCTGCTCGAAAAGCGCATGGCGCGTGTTGCCATTGAAAATGTAATGGGGCGGTTCTCTATTTTGTACTCTGGCGGCCGATACAGGGAGCTGATGCAGTTTTTTGCCGACACCGAACAGATCAGCTTCCAGCGCAGCGACGTAGGGGTATATGAAGGCCAAGCGGCTGTCGCAGGTTACTTCGCCAACCTGGCAGACCACGCTTTGCCCGGCTCCTTCCGGATGATGAATCTGACCTCTCCGGTGATCGAGATGGCCGCAGACGGGAAGACCGCCCAGGGGATGTGGTTCATCAATGGCCTGGAGGCCGTCAAGGACCCAAGGGATCCCCAGGTGCCTGCCGCAGATCTGTGGATCAACGACAAGCTGGCCGTGGAGTTTCTCCGCACAGACTGCGGCGATTGGCGGATCCTGCGTATGACGGTCTGCGAGGAAATGCGCGGGCGCTATCATAAGTCCTGGGGAGAGTACTCTGTGGCCCCCGACTATCCGGCGTTTGACGTATTCCCTGCGCCGACCCGCCCGTCCGACTGCCACCTGCCGTTCAGAGCGGACAGAAAGTCTCAGAAGAATTTGACCACTCCGGAGCCCCATGAGACCTACAGCACGCTTTGTGAGCACTTTTAAGGAGGGACACTGTGATGCAGAACATGATCGAACAGACCAAAGCAGCGGCAGATGAACTGCTGGCACTGGCTGCCGGCAGCCTGGCGGACAGTGCACTGTCCCTCCACCGTGCGAAGCGTGAGGATTCTTACCTTGAGATTCAAAATCTGATGGACCGGTATGCCTCTTATCACTATTATGCGGAACACGCCAAGACTTACGAATATTTTGCTTTGGATGATAAGCGCACAACTGCCGAGCTGGGCAGCACCGGCGTATATAAAGGGCGCACAAAGATCTACCAGATGTTCCAGGTCTATCACGATTACAACAATCAGCCCGGAACAGCTCATCTTCACCCCTTGAATACCCCGTTGGTCTATGTGGCCGAAGACGGTGAGACGGCACAGGGCTATTGGTTCACAAACGGCTTGGAGGTGCTCCCGGCACCTGAGGGCCAGCCGCCGCTGTCTATGTGGTTCTTGGATGCCTACAATATGTCTTTCGTCAAAACGGAAGAGGGCTGGAAATGGCTGCATTTCCATATGCTGGATGACGTGAAGGCGGTATTTCCTGTGTCCTGGAGCGAGATGGGCAGAGAGAAAAACCCGGGCCCCAGCGGGCTGATTCCGCCCAGCTACAAAACCGCTTCCTACGAACCTTACTGGAGAGGCCGCAAGCCGTCTCTGGAGGTGGAGCGGCTGCCCGGACCCTACATCACATTGGAGGAGTAAGCAATGCCAACGATTTTTATCACCGGCGTGTCCAGCGGCATTGGGAACGGAACGGCCAAGGTATTTGCCCGCCACGGCTGGAATGTGGCTGGGACCGTTCTGGACCTCAATGAGGATATCGACCTGAAGCACATGGAAAATGTGAAGCTTTATGAGCTGAATGTTTTGGACCACGAGCGGATACCGGAGACGGCGGAACAGGTGATCGCGGATTTCGGTACGGTGGATGTGGTGATGAACAATGCCGGCATGGGACTGCTGGGCCCCGTTGAGTGCGGCAGCTATGACCAGATTCTGAAAATTCTGAAGGTCAATCTTTTGGGCTACATTATGGTGGCGAAGGCGTTTTTGCCCCACCTGCGCAGGAACGGGAAGGGGACCATTGTAAATATGGGTGCGGCCAACGGGAAGGTGATTCATCCCGGTCTGGATTATTACTGCATCAGCAAAGCTGCCGTTGCCAGCATGTCCGAGGCACTGCTGATGGAACTGCTGCCCTTCGGAATTGATGTGAAGCTTTTTATTGAATGCGGTAACCGCAGGGGCAACGATGTTACCCGACAGAATAAGCACAAAATGGTACATACCGAAGAATATGTAACCCCACGCAGAACCGTGCCACAGTCCGTTGCAGAACCATACACAGAACAACGCTATGCTTCCCGCAAGCAACGGACCAAAGTGGTTGCCGAGCTTTTTGCGTGCGGAAGATGTAAGAT
>CAKUHW010000268.1 GCA_934659415.1 uncultured Oscillospiraceae bacterium | reverse complement strand
GGTCCGCGAACAGGATGCCCCGCGGAGGGGCGAAGGTGAAGCTGAGGATGGCGGCGCCCAGAAGAACGGTGAGCAAAACGGCGGCCTTTTTCACGCCGGGCCACTCCCCCAGAGGCCACAGGAGCCGGGGGAGAAGAAAGCCGAGCAGCATGAGCACACCGTAGAGAATGAGGTCGAAGATCATGGCATCCTGCTCCAGGACCACATGATACATCCAGCCGGCCAGCAGCATCAGCGCGCACACCAGCAGCGCGGAGAGGAGCCAGATGGCGCGGCTCTCTCTCCCGCCCAGTGCCAGCGAGGATAGAAGCAGGGGAAAATAGAGAATTTTCAGGTGCTCCCACAGACTCTCCCGCACAGGGGAGACCAGCGCGGTGACAGGGCCCGGCAGCCACGCATACAGAAAATGCAGGACCGTGCCCAGCGTCAGCGCCAGAAGAAAAACAAACCAAAAACGAAAAACAGGACGCCTCATATCCACACCTCCCGGGTCAGCATAACTTATGTATCTCCGGAAAAAACTATGTGTGCTCTGGTCAACTGGCGCTTTGGAATTTGAAGAGCTGAAAGCAGTTCCTGTTTTGAAAACTATTTCCGCGCCGCGGCCGCTTTGGCCCCGGAACAAAGGCTGCGGACGGAGAGACTGCCAGCAGCGGCGGACTTTCCCACGGAGAAAGGGGCGCTGCCGGGCCATATTAGAGGCGTGGCCTGCGCCACAAATTTTTGAAAGGCGGTGAGTGTGATTGAACGAAGAGACGAGACCCTGGTGCGCTCCGGCGGCATTGGGACGGCTGCTGCTGACGGCCCTGCTGGTCCTGGCGCTGCTCTGTCCGGCGGTCACCCGGGCGGGGGCGGCTTCTCTGGTGCCTGTGGGCCGTGCCGTGGGTATCAAGCTCTACTCCGACGGCGTTGTAGTTGTGGGAACGTCCGAAATCGTAACACAGTCAGGTAAGGTGAACCCGGCCAAAGCCTGCGGACTTCGGGAGGGAGATGTGATCACCAGCATCAATTCCACCGAGGTGGATACCATTGAAGAGGTGACGGCTCTGCTCCAGGCGGCGGCAGGTGAGCCGGTGCGCATTCTGGCGCTGCGGGACGACCGGCAGCTGAACCTGACGGCACAGCCTGCCTTCTGCCCGGCCGACGGCTGCTATAAGCTGGGCGCCTGGATCCGGGACTCCATGGCGGGCATCGGGACCGTGACCTACTACGATCCTGCTACCGGCGCCTTCGGCGCCCTGGGCCACGGGATCAACGACACGGACACGGCGCTTCTTATGCCGCTGGAGAGCGGAATGATCCTGCCGGCCAGCGTGGCCGCCGTGTGCAGGGGAGAGCGGGGAAAGCCCGGGCAGCTCCGGGGCAGCTTTGATACCGGGACGACCCTTGGGCTGCTTGCGGCCAATACGTCCCACGGGATCTTCGGGACCCTGAACGGGGCGGAGTTTGCCGGAACACCGGTGGAAACGGCCCGGAGGGAAGAGATCCGGGCGGGGGACGCCGTGATCCTCAGCAATATCGCGGGGGAGATCACCGAGGAGTATTCTGTGCAGCTGGTAAAGGTTTATCCCGAGGGAAGCAGTACAGACGGGAGAGATTTTCTCCTCCATGTCACGGATCCGCGCCTGCTGGAGGCCACGGGCGGAATCGTCCAGGGCATGAGCGGGAGCCCCATTCTCCAAAACGGCAAGCTGGTGGGAGCCGTGACCCATGTGATGGTGGACGACCCCACCGAGGGCTACGGGATCTATATCGGACGGATGCTGGAGGAGAGCGGGATCTGCTGAGCGCCGATGAGCGCCTGGCAGGCGCGAGCCCGGGCGGATATGCCGCCGGCTATGCGCTGTGGACGGGGAAGCCGGGATCCGCGGCGTCCTGCTTTTGACAGGGAAACTGCCGCTTTGCGATGCCTGGCGGATCCTGTCGAACGATATTTGGGAGAAAATAGTAAAAAAGACTTGCACCGACTGGCATTATGTGGTATTTTAGTTCCACAGAGAAATAGCAAAAAATGGCACATAGCCGGAAGGGAAGATCATAATGGGAGAACGGAAGATAAGCGTTCTTGTAGCGGACGGTTCGGAGGATTGGCGCAGGCTGCTGTGCAGGCAGCTGGAGCAGGAGGCGGACATGGTCCTGGCCGGGCAGACGGGAGACGGAGAGGAGCTGCTGCGGCTGACGGAGGAGCTGGCGCCCGATGTGGTGATCATGGACCTGATGCTCGCCGGCGCCGACGGGCTGGAGGTACTGGAGCGGATGGGAGCGGAACGGCCGAGAACGCTGATCCTCTCCGCCTTTGCCGGCCCGGCGCTGGCCGAGCGTGCGGCCCGGGCCGGAGCTGACTACTGCATGCTCAAGCCCTGCCGGGTATCCACGGTGCTGGAGCGCGCCCGGGGACTTGCCGCCGGTCCGGAGGAGGAGCTGAGCGCGGCGGAGGACCGCAGCCTGGAGCGGCGCATCACGGAGATCATCCATGACATCGGCGTGCCGGCGCACATCAAGGGATACCAGTATCTGCGCACGGCGATCCTCATGACCATCGCGGACAACGACA
>CAKUHW010000267.1 GCA_934659415.1 uncultured Oscillospiraceae bacterium | reverse complement strand
GTCGTCGTTTCCGGACCAGACCGTGAAGTCGGATGGACAGAGCGCGAGAGTATGGGTGAGCAGGGAGAGATCTCCCGAGGCCTCTTTTACCCCGTTGATCCGCGCATCTTCGGCCAGAGCGGCATAGGTGCCGGCAGTACAGGACACGCCGGTACGGCTTGGAACATTGTAGAGAATGATCGGCAGACTGACCTGCTGCGCCACGGTTTCGTAGTGGCGCAGCAGGCCGTCCTGTGTTGCCTTGTTATAATAGGGAGTCACCAGAAGCAGGGCGTCCGCCCCGGCATCCTGCGCTGCCTTGGAGAGGGAGACCGTCTTTGCGGTGGAGTTGCTGCCCGCCCCTGCGATCACAGGGACACGTCCGCCGGTCCGGTCGACCGTAAAGGCGATGACAGCGGTGTGCTCACGCTCTGTGAGCGTTGCGCTCTCTCCCGTTGTTCCGCACACGCACAGCGCATCCACACCGGCGGACAGCTGGCGGTCGATCAGATCTCCGAGGGCGGCGTAATTGACGCCGCCGTGGTCGTGAAAAGGGGTGACCAGCGCCGGGCAGACGCCGGTAAAGACCGGACTTCGCATAAAAGCATCCTTTCATTCCATTGAATATTGTTCTTTGGTGAAAGGAATCAGGCAGGTCAGCGGTCCATATAGCCCTCGGCGCAGAGAAGTTCTGCCAACAGCACCGCGCCGCCGGCGGCGCCGCGCAGAGTGTTGTGTGATAGGGAGACAAACTTGTAGTCATATTGCGTATCAGGGCGGAGCCGTCCGATGGAGACCGCCATACCGCCCTCCAGATCACGGTCCAGTCTGGCCTGAGGGCGGTCCGGCTCTTCAAAATAGTGCAGGAACTGCTTCGGTGCAGTGGGCAGCTCCAACTCTTGGGCACGGCCTTTGAAGCTGTGCCAGGCATCCTTCATCTCCTCAATGGTGGGTTTGTTCTTAAACGTGACAAAGGCCGCGGCGGTGTGTCCGTTGGACACCGGGACCCGCAGGCATTGGGCGGTGATGGAAGGCTGCTGTGCATTTATGATGTGTCCGTTTTCCACATGACCCCAGACCTTCAGCGGTTCCTGCTCGCTTTTTTCCTCCTCGCCGCCAATATAGGGGATAAGGTTATCCACCATCTCGGGCCAGGTCTCAAAGGTCTTGCCTGCGCCGGATATCGCCTGATAGGTGCACACAAGAATCTTTTCAATGCCAAAGGAACGCAGGGGAGAGAGGGCAGGAACATAGCTTTGAATGGAACAATTCGATTTGACTGCGATGAACCCGCGCTGCGTGCCGAGCCGTTTCCGCTGGGCGGAGATGACCTCCAGGTGCTCCGGATTGATCTCAGGGATGACCATGGGAACGTCAGGAGTCCAGCGGTGTGCAGAATTGTTGGAGACAACGGGGCATTCCGCTTTTGCGTAGGCCTCCTCCAGAGTCCGGATGTCCTCTTTCTTCATGTCCACGGCGGAGAAGACGAAATCGACCATTCCTGCGATCTTTTCTACATCATCGACAGCGCTGAGAAGAACAAGATCCTTTGCCTCGGAAGGAACCGGAACATCCATGGCCCAGCGGCCGGTCACCGCCTCTTCGTATCGCTTCCCTGCGGAGCGGGGGCTGGCGGCGATGGCAGTGAGCTGGAACCAGGGGTGGCCGCTCAGCAGAGTGACAAAGCGCTGCCCGACCATGCCCGTGCCTCCGATGACGCCTACTTTGTACTTTTTCATTAAAATGACCTCCTGCGCCTGCCGGGTTCTGCCGGAAAGATGGAGTTGCCAGCAGACGGTTTCTGTAATATAATGAAGATAACTGTCTCAGTGAGACTGCTTATAGTGAATGATAGCATTTGCGCGCTAAAGTGTCAATCGATGTTGACCCCCAATAGCAGAGAAACGGAGCGTGTTATGAGAGAATTTTCCCGGAAACTGATTGCATTGATCATGCTGATAGCGCTGCTGGGGCAATCCACCGCAGCTGCCGTCGATGTGGGGGCCGCTCCAGAGGAACCGGCACCTACCGGAATACCGGAGGAACAGGAGACCGAACCGCCCGGCCCCGAAGAAAAGGGGCCGGCCGCAGAAAGCGAAACGCCCGGTCTGGAACGCACCGTGATGCGCATCGGTCTGTACTACGGCAGCAACGTCCTGGACGGAGCCAATCTCTCCAACCACATCGGCGCCGGGTTCCTGCTTGGATATTATGATGATACCAATGATTTTATCCGGGTCGGACAGATCACGGCGGGAAGCATCTCGATGGTCAGGACGGAAAATGTGGGCTACGGAAGCCAGAACGGCTATACATCCTATTACACCGCGCTGGCCGGGACTACCGCCGTGACGGTCGGCTGCTACCATTTGCAGACACCGGAGAGCTATGAGGACTTTGAAAGTGCGGCGGCGGTCGCATCGGAGTTCACCGGCGGATTTGTGGCCTGGCTGTCCGGGACCTACCGGGTGCGTATCGGCAATTACACGGACAGAGATGCTGCATTGTCCGCCCAGGAGGAGCTTGCCGCAGCAGCCGGCATATCTTCCGAGATCAAAGGCACCTCGGCCTACGGAGTCAGCG
>CAKUHW010000266.1 GCA_934659415.1 uncultured Oscillospiraceae bacterium | reverse complement strand
GGCCTCGTGGCCCGGAGTGTCCAGGAAGGTGACCGGCTTTCCGTCCACCTCCACCTGATAGGCGCCGATGTGCTGCGTGATGCCGCCGGCCTCGCCCTCGGCCACGCTGGCGTGACGGATATAGTCCAGCAGAGAGGTCTTGCCGTGGTCCACGTGGCCCATGACCACCACCACGGGGGCACGGGGCACCAGATCCTCTTCCTTATCCTCTGTGGTGTCGATGAGCTTCTCCTCAATGGTCACCACGACTTCCTTCTCCACCTTGCAGCCCATCTCTTCGGCAATAATGGCAGCGGTCTCAAAATCGATCACATCGCTGAGAGAGGCCATCACGCCGTTGCGGATCAGGCACTTGACCACCTCCGCGCCGGTCTTCTTCATCCGGCTTGCCAGCTCACCCACGGCGATCTCATCCGGAATCTTCACCACCAGAGGGGCTTTTTTGGCGATCTCCAGCTGGAGGCGGCGCATCTTCTCCGCCTCCTCCTGCTTGCGCTTGCTGCCAAAGCTGCCCTGTTGGCGGCCCTTGTTGCTGCGGTTCTGGAATTTCTGCTTGCCGGTCTGCATCCGGTCCGCCTTCTCGGGGGCCAGATCCTCCAGACGCTGGTCATACTTCTCCAGGTTCACGCCGCCGCCCTTGCGGGTGTCCACCACCTTTTTCTCCGGGGTGCGGCTGGCAGGCGCGGGCCCCTTGCCCGGCTTGGCTCCCCCGTGGGGCGCTGCGCCGTTCCTGCCGGCCTGCGCGGCGGGGGCGGGCGCGGCAGAAGCCTTGCCCTGCTGCTTCTCCTGCCCACCGTCGGCGGCGCCCTTCGCGGGCTCATGATAGACATCGGCATAGATGGACTCGATAGACTCCACCTGGTGCTTCTGCGTCAGATACTCAAAAAGCACATTCAGCTCACGGTCCTCCAGCGCTTTGGTGGGAGAAAAGCTCCCCTTGGTGCACTCATTGAGAATCGCAACGATCTCCTTGGACTGCATATTGAAATCTTTGGCCAGATCACGGGCTGTATGTTTCGCAAGGCTCAAACAGGCCACCTCCTAAAATTACCGCTGTGCGGGCGCATCCTCCGCCCGCGTACTGCACGTCTTCTCTTCTCCCGGCCCGCGGCGCCGCTGCGCCCGTCCGGTCAGGCGCTCCGCCAGGCTCCGAAGGACCGGATCGTCCCCGGCCAGGCGCTTTACCACCGCGCAGGCCAGACCCCGGTCCGTCACCGCCAGCAGCGCACAGCTGGCGCGGCCCAGCTGCCGGCCCAGCTCGGCCTTGCCCCAGGGCAGGGTCACGGCGGGAGTCCCGGCGCCCTCCGCCATTCTGGCTCCGCGGCGGGCCGTGGTGCTCCCCGCATCACAGGCGATCAGCACCAGCTTCGCCTTTCCCAGAGCACACGCCTCGGCCACAGGCTCCTCGCCCAGCGCCAGATAGCCGCCCCGCCGGGCCAGGCCCAGCAGGCTCAGTGTTCTGTCATCCGTCACCGCCGTCACCTGCCTTCATCTGCTCCTCCAGCGCGGCGTAGACCTCGGGGTCGATCTGGGCGGAAAAAGCCCGCTCCAGTGCCCGGCCCTTTCTGGCCCGGGCCAGACACCCGGGATCGGGGCACAGATACGCTCCCCGGCCCGGCTTCTTCCCCCGGAAGTCCAGCGAGATCGCCCCGTCAGGTGCGCGCACCACCCGGATCAGCTCACCCTTGGGCTTCATCTCCCTACAGCCAAGGCACTGGCGCAGGGGTATTTTTTTCGGCATGGTGCATCGCTCCCTTCCTCACACGCACATCCTGCGCTTACTCCGCCTCTGCCTCGTCTCCGGTGTCCGGCTCCGCCGGCTCACACTTCTCTTTGGCGGGCTCGGGCGCGCTGGCGGGACGGATATCGATCTTGTAACCGGTCAGGCGGGCGGCCAGACGGGCGTTCTGACCCTCCTTGCCGATGGCA
The DNA here is from genome assembly GCA_934659415.1 of uncultured Oscillospiraceae bacterium. Lineage (GTDB taxonomy): Bacteria > Bacillota > Clostridia > Oscillospirales > Oscillospiraceae > Enterenecus. The sequence goes on along the minus strand of CAKUHW010000266.1, from coordinate 637 downwards.
AGGGACAGCTGATCGTCAGGCACCACCACCCGGCAGCTCTTGCCCTCCTCCAGCTCCGTGACGCTGAGCACGTCGGCAGGGGCCAGCGCCGCGGCCACATACTGGGCAGGGTCGTCGGAATATTTGATGATATCCACCTTTTCGCCCCGCAGCTCCTCCACCACGGCGTTGACCCGCTGGCCCCTGGGGCCCACGCAGGCACCGATGGGGTCTACGTTCTCATCGTCGCTCCACACGGCCATTTTTGTGCGGCTGCCCGCCTCGCGGGCAATGGACATGACCTGAACGGTGCCGTCGTAGATCTCCGGCACCTCCAGTTCGAACAGCCGCTTGACAAGGCCGGGATGCGTGCGGGAAATGAGGACCTGCGGCCCGCGGGTGGATCTGCGGACCTCCACTACATAGACGCGGATGCGGTCGCCCTCATGGATGCTCTCGCCCTTCACCTGTTCGCCGGGCGCCAGATAGGCGTCGGTAAATTCGCTGCCGGAGGTCAGGCGCACCACCACGCTGCCGGTGCGCTCATCCACCCGGGTGGCGGTCCCGGTGAGGATCTCATGCTCCTTGGCGGAGAACTCGTCAAAGATCATGCCGCGCTCCGCCTCACGCATGCCCTGAATGATCACCTGCCGGGCCG
>CAKUHW010000265.1 GCA_934659415.1 uncultured Oscillospiraceae bacterium | reverse complement strand
GTGAGCCCGTCACGTCGGTATAAGTGGCCTTCCAGGTGTCGTAATAGGCCGCCTGCTGCTCGTTGCTCAGGCTGTCCATGTCGAAAGTGGGGGCGGACTTCTCCTGCGTCGTGGGGTACAGCCCGGCCATGGCGTCCTCTGCGCTGGTCACGCTGCCCTTGTAGTCCTTGTCGTCCTTTTTCTCCTCCTTGTAGCGCTCCCGCATGGCCCGCTCCAGCGCGTCCGGGCTGTAGCCCTTGCTCACCATCCAGTTGTAGATCCGCCGGTACAGCTTTTCATCGTCCCGGGCCCGGTAGAGATCGTCGTAGAAAATCTTAGGGTTGTTGCCGGGGTTCAGCAGCAGCCGGTCCATCTGCCACATCCCCCACGCGCTGTCTGCTTCCACCGCCGCCGTGCTCAGCACCGCCAGCGCATCCCGCTTCAGGTTGTACACCGGCAGCCCCAGCAGCCGGGACGCCTGGGCGAACAAATTCGCCAGGGCATTCGCCCGGCTCTGTGTTCCTGCATTGCCGAAGATGGACCGGTACGCCGTCTGCACCGCCTGAACAGTCTTGCTGACGGCCTCCATATCCATCCGCCCCACGTCGTAGCCGGACAGCAGAGAGGCCACGTCCTTCAGATACGGCACGTACTGCATGGGGTTCAGCCCCTCCAGGAAGTTTCCGCCCCAGCTCTCCACCAGCTTCTCGCCGTACTTCTTGTCCCGGTCGTCGTCCCGCATGGCATCGACCAGGGCCTGTGCCAGGGCGTTTGCTGTGATGGAGGCCAGCACCCTCAGCGTGGTACGCCCCAGGGCCTTTGCCGCCGCTGTCCGCTGTCCGTTTGTCTGCGCGTCCGTCAGGGCGAAGATCCGCCGGGCGAACATATTGTAGACCTTCGTCGGCTCAGACATGAAGCTTGCCGCCATCCGATGGGCCTGGTTCTGACTGCGCATGATCTGGCTGCGGTGCATCACGCTGTCCACCACCTGGGTCTTGTTGATCACCTCGTTGAACAGCTCCGCCGTGGCCTCGTAGAAAAGGTTGGTCCCCCGGGGCAGCTCCGTCGTCCCCGCGATCTGCTCCTCGCAGGCGTTCCACAGCCTGCCCCATGTAAAGTTATCCGCCTTTCCTGCCAGGGACATAGCCCCCTGCTTTGCCCGCTCCAGTCTGGTGGAGGCCCCCGTAAGGATCTCCTTCATGCTCCTCCCGGTATTCAGCTCAAAATAGCCCCAGTCTTTCCAGGTGGCGATGGGGGCCCACTCCACGGCCTTTGCCCAGCCGTTTCCGCGGGCCATGCCCTTGGCCCAGTATTTCGGCTCGATGAGATCCATGGCCCGGAAGGCAGAGGTGGGCTGCTGCAGGATCACCCGGATATTCGCCCCAATGGCGGACGCCTTATACCCGCCGGACAAGGCGTCCGTCCGGAACGCTGTGTCCTTCTCGCCCTTCGTGCCCCGGCTGAAGTCCTGCAGCAGGTTCAGGAAATACGCGCTGCCCTTGCTGCCGTAAATGCGGTTCAGCTCGCCCTTGATGGTCTCGCCGGTCTTCACGCCGTGCTCGTCCCGGAACTGGTAGTTCAGCACGCGCTCCGCGTCCTCCATCGGAGCCAGGAACGCCGCGTACTGGGCCATTTCGGTGATGTGGTTGGTGTAGCTGTCGAAAATGCTGTCCAGCACAAGGGGGTTGCTGGCCTTGTCCACCGTGGCCTTGGTCATGCCCTTGTTGCGCACGCTGGTCACCGCGCCGGTCTGCTGCACACTGCTGCGCACCGTGGTCTTGTCCACCGAGATAGGCCAGTAGTCCCGTTCATTGAACTTCTCATAGCCGTACACCTGCATGGACGCCCGGTTGCCGTATGCCGCGATCTCATTGGAGAGATACGCCTGCATTTTGTCCGCCGCTGCCCGCTGCTCCGCGGTCAGCACCCGCAGGATCGTGTCCACCTGCACCCGGTCCACCTTTATGGCCGCGGTGTTCTTTCCCCGGGGTTTGATGCCCCCGTCATAAAAATGCCCCCGGGCCTGCTCCCGCTTGTTCAGTACATAGAGGTTCATGATCTGGGCCGTGGTCAGCTCCACCTCCCGCGTGCCCATCCGGATCTTGTGCGTTTCCTTTTCCCATGCCCGGATCTGCTCCGGCGTCACCATGTCGGCGGTGCGCTTTGCCGCCTCTGCCAGGATCTTTGTCTGCTCTCCCTCTGCACCGAACAGCGCATCGCTGATGGCCTTGCCGCCGGGGCCCAGCCGTTCAAAATACGTGACCGGCTCCAGCATATCCAGCGTCACCAGGTTCTCCCCGGCCCGCAGCACCGCCGCCGGAATATTGCCGCCGTCCGGCTCCTTCTTGTCCTGAATGCGCCCGGTCTGGTCCTTGATGGCCCCTGCCAGCTGGTCAACCTGCTCAAACCGGCCCCGCACGAAAAGCTTGTTGGCGCTGTTCACCATATGCTCCACCGCCCGCAGGGTGTTCCAGATGGTGGTCAGCTGCTCCGTGCTCATGTTGGCAATGGGGGTGTCCTTCATGGCCGCGATCTCGTCCAGGCTCGCCAGAAGGTCCTGGTCCTCCACCACGTCGGCCTCTGTCCGCCCGTCCAGAATGGCCCGGTACTGGGC
>CAKUHW010000264.1 GCA_934659415.1 uncultured Oscillospiraceae bacterium | reverse complement strand
GGACTGCATCGAACACAGCGTCTGGAAGAAAGGAGGCCGTAAGGCATGATGATCTCTCACTCTCATGTGGCCGAGCGCAGCGGAATGTACCGTCTGCTGGCCCGTCTCTACCGCTGCGAGGCTGACGAGGCCCTGCTGGAGCAGCTGAGCGCACTTACGTTTCCCTCCGCCGAAGGCGATCTGGGCCGGGGCTGGGCCATGCTGGGCGCATGGCTGAAAAATCGCGGCGGCAGCGCGCAGGAGGCCCTGGCAGTGGACTACGCCGCCGCATTTCTGGCCGCAGGCTCCGCAGACGGCGCAGGCGCCATCCCCTGCGAGTCCGTCTACACCAGCCCGAAGAAGATCTACATGCAGGAGGCCTGGGAGGCGGTGTGCGCCGTCTACGCCGAAGCCGGGCTCGGCAAGGCAGATGCCTTCTCCGACCTGCCGGAGGATCATCTGGCCCTGGAGCTGGAGTACATGGCCCTGCTGACCGAGCGGGAGGATACCGTCGGCGCCCTGCGTTTTCTGGAAGCGCACCTGCTGAACTGGGTCCCCGCCTTTGCTGCCGACATTGAACGCTTTGTCCGGGAGGACTTTTACAAGGCCGTGGGGCTGGTCACCGTCGGCTTCCTGCAGGGTGAGCAGGCGTTTTTGTCCGCTCTGGCGGAGGGCAGCATCCGGGAAGCGCCCAGCTACTCCGTCCGCGCGGAGCGCTTTGCCGACCTGCTGGCCAGACTGAGAGAGCACTACCGGGTGTTTGCGCCCAAGCGCCTTGCCGGGCGCGGCCCCGCGGGCAGTGATCTGATCTGCCGTTATCAGGAGATCGCCTCCCTTTCGGACATCGAGTATAAGATACGCTCCCATTTCTCCCCGAAGGAAGTCTTCTACCCCATCTCCCAGACCATGTTCTACTTCAGCGAAGACGAGTGCACCCAAAAGGAGCCGGAGGACGAGCGGGACATTCTCCTTATTGCCCGCCCCTGCGACCTGAACGCCATCCGCCGCCTGGACAACATCTTCCTGCACAACGGCTCGCCCGACCTCTACTACAGCCGGATGCGGGAAAAGCTGCACCTGGTCCTGCTGGAATGCCGGGAGAGCGGAGACAACTGCTTCTGCGTCTCCATGGGCTCCAATGTGGCGGAGGACTACGAGGCCGCGCTGCGTATCGACGACATCTGCGCGCTGGTGGAGGTGCGCAGCGAGGCCCTCCTTCCCTATTTTTCCGGCGAGGTCCCCGCCCGCTTCACACCGGAGTTTGTCACGGAAAACCGGCGCAGTGCCCGCATCCCCGTGATCAGGACCCGGGAGGAGCTGGAGAAGGTATGCAAAAGCGGCCACTGGAGTGTCTATGACGATACATGCATCGGCTGCGGCGGCTGCAATACGGTGTGCCCCACCTGCTCCTGCTTTGACACGGTGGATATCATCTACAATGAGGGCAGCCGGAACGGCGAGCGCCGCCGGGTCTGGTCCGCCTGCATGCTCTCCGACTTCACCCGCACGGCGGGCGGCGGCATGGCACGCAAAACGCCGGGGGCCAATATGCGCTTCAAGGTGCTCCACAAGGTCTACGATTACAATCTGCGCTTTGGCGGCGAGCATATGTGCGTGGGCTGCGGCCGCTGCATTGACCGCTGTCCCCAGAAGATCGACTATCTCCAGGCCGTGAACGACCTGGCTGACCGGCTGGAAAAGGAGGAACTCTGACATGGATAATATCATGCTGCCCTCCCCGCACAAGATTCTGCGTGTTCTGAAGGAGACCCGCGCGGAATATACCTTCCGGGTCGCCTATGACGGGGAGACCATGCACGGCCAGTTCTTTCAGCTCTCCATTCCCAAGGTGGGAGAGGCGCCCATCTCGGTCAGCGGCAAGGGCGAGGGCTATGTGGAGTTCACCATCCGCAAGGTCGGCCGCCTGACCGACGGTATTTTCGGCCTGGGCGAAGGAGATACGCTCTTTATGCGCGGCCCTTACGGAAACCCGTTCCCCATCGAGCAGTTCAAGGGCAAGGATCTGGTGGTCATCTGCGGCGGCACCGGCATGGCCCCGGTCAAGACCACGCTCAACTACTTCCGCGAGCATCCGGATGAGATTCGCTCCGTCTACCTCATCGCCGGGTTCAAGGACATCAATGCCGTGCTCTTCACCGAAGAGCTGGAGCGGTTCAGGCGCACGGAGAAATTCCATGTGATCCCCACGCTGGACAACTCCACAGCCCCCGGCTTTGAGACCGGCATGGTCACCGCCCACATCGGCAAGGTCCCCTTTGCCGACTTTGAGGACTACAACGTGGCCATTGTCGGCCCCCCGGTCATGATGCACTTTGCCGCTTTGGAATGCCTGAAAAACGGCGCGGCGGAGGAGAAGATCTGGGTATCCTTCGAACGGAAGATGTCCTGTGCGGTGGGCAAGTGCGGCCACTGCAAGATCAACGAGACCTATGTGTGCCTGGAGGGCCCCGTGTTCAACTACACCCGGGCAAAAAATCTGTTTGACTGATCAAAAAGCGCTGAGAGTGCCCCGGTCTGTGTGAAGTGACCCCGAAAAGTTAGACAAATATTTATAGAGAAAATTGTTCAAGCAGCTGAAAGGGCTTGTTGTCTGT
>CAKUHW010000263.1 GCA_934659415.1 uncultured Oscillospiraceae bacterium | reverse complement strand
GTGACGGAAAGGCGGAGCTGGACCGGCAGACCGCCGCCGGGCGGCGGCAGCTGGCGGAGGCACGGCAGGCCCTGGAGGACGCCCAGGCGGAGTTTGATGCCGGCCTGGCCCGGTACGAGGAGAACCAGGCAGCCTACGAGACCGCCCTGGCACAGTATCAGGACGGCAGAGCCGTCTATGAGGAGGCTCTGGCGCAGTATCAGGAGGGACTGGCCGCATATGAACAGGGCGTACAGGAGCTGGAGGCCAGGCAGCAGCAGCTGGATGAGGCCTATGCCCAGTATGACGCGGCGCTGGAGCCCTATGTGGGAACACCCTATTACGATGCCGCTGTGGCGGCTGCCGCGGAGCAGAAGGCCAAACTGGACGCTGCCCAGGCCCAGATCGACGATGGGTTCTTTCAGCTGGCCCAAAGCAAGGCCGAACTGGACACGGCCAAGGCTCAGCTGGATGAGACGGACGCACAGCTGACTGCCGCCGCCGGGGAGCTGGATGTCGCCGGAGAGCAGCTGACCGCCGCCAAGGGTCAGCTTGACGAGGCTCAGACCCAGATCGAATCCGGCCGGGCGGAATACACCGCGAATTTGGTGAAGCTTGACGATGCCGAACAGGAGGGACTGGTCAGGCTGTCAGACGCCCTGGACGAGCTGGAGCAGGGCGAGGCGGACTATACCGACGGCCTGGCCCGATATGAGGAGGGCAGAGGCGAGGCGGATGAAAGGCTGGCCGAAGCTCAGGCAAAGCTGGATGATGCCCGGGCGCAGCTGGGCGATGTGGAGCCCTGTGAGTGGTACGTGCTGGGGCGCAATACCAATGTGGGCTTTGTCAGCTATGCCCAGGACGCGGAGCGGGTGAGCAATCTGGCGAACGTGTTCCCGCTCATCTTTTTCCTGGTGGCGGCGCTGGCCTGCCTGACTACCATGACCCGCATGGTGGAGGATCACCGCACGGAGATCGGCGCACTGAAGGCGTTGGGCTTTGGCCGCCTGGCCATTTCGGTGAAATATCTTGGCTATGCCTTTCTGGCCAGCCTGGTCGGCGGCCTGATCGGACTGGCGGTGGGCTGCACTGCCATTCCGGCGGTGATCGCCAATGCGTTTGCCATTATGTATCACGTTCCGGGGCTGGAGCTGAAGCCCCAGCCGGTCCTGTGCGCTCTTGCGGTGGCCGCCGCCGTGGTGTGTACCACCGGAGCCGCCCTGTGGGCCTGCCTGTCCACGCTGGTGGACAGCCCGGCGAATCTGATGCGGCCCAAGGCTCCAAAGGCCGGTCGCCGGGTGCTGCTGGAACGGATCGGGCCGCTGTGGCGCAGGCTGTCCTTCACCTGGAAGGTCACGGTACGCAACCTGTTCCGATATCAGCGGCGGTTCTGGATGACAGTCATCGGCATCGGCGGCTGCACTGCCCTGATCGTCACGGGCTTCGGTCTGCACGACTCCATTTTTTCCATTTTGGATAAGCAGTTTGACGAGATCACCGCCTACGATGCCTCTGTGGGACTGAACAGCGACGTCACCCAGGCACAGCGGGATGCGGTGGAGAACTACCTGGAGTCCAACCGGGATGTGGCGGTGTGGCTGCCTATCTGTGAGGAATCGGTGGAGGCCTCGGCGGGCGCCCTGGGACACAGCGCCTCCCTCTTTGCGGTGCGCGACCAGACCGCCTTCCGGCGTCTGGTGGATCTGCGTGAGCGGAGGAGCGGTGCCGCCATTACGCTGCAGGAGGATGGCGTAGTGATCACGGAGAAGCTGTCGGAACTGCTGGGGGTGCGCGTGGGAGACTCCGTCACCATCGAAAACGATGGTCGGAGAGTGTCTGCCCCCGTTACAGGAATCGCAGAAAACTATGTGAAGCACTATATCTACCTCACGGAAAACTTTTATGAGCGGCTTTTCGGCGGACAGGCGCAGGAAAACTGCATCATGCTGGCCTTTGCCGGCGGCGTGGACGCCCAGCACAGGGAGGATACCTCGGTTGCCCTGATGAAGCTGGACGGCGTTGGCTCCTATTCCAACGTCGCCACTCTGCGGGATACCTTCGAGAACAGCATGAGCGCCATCAATTATGCGGTGGTCATCATCATCGCGGCTGCGGCGGCGCTGGCTTTCGTGGTGCTCTATAATCTGACCAACATCAACATCACGGAGCGGATGCGGGAGCTGGCCACCCTGAAGGTGTTGGGCTTTTACGACAGAGAGGTCTCGGCCTATGTGTACCGGGAAAACATCTTTCTCACGCTGTTCGGCATCGTGCTGGGGCTTGTGCTGGGACGGTTCCTGCATGGCTGGATGGTGAAAACAGTGGAGGTGGATATCGCCATGTTTGGCCGCACGGCCCCTGCCTATGCGTATCTCATCGCGGCGGCGCTGACGGCGGTGTTCGCGGCGCTGGTCAACGTGGCGGCCCACTTCCGGCTGAAAAAGGTGGATATGGTAGAGAGCCTGAAGACCGTGGAATAAGAATGAAATTCGCCAAAAGTCCTGCGCGGCGCAGCCGCGCAGGACTTTTGGCGTTTGTAAGACGTTCAATCCAAGGCCACGGAGGCCCGGAGGAGTTCCTTTGTGTAGGGATCATGGGGGCGGTCGTACACGGCGTCCACACTGCCCTGC
>CAKUHW010000262.1 GCA_934659415.1 uncultured Oscillospiraceae bacterium | reverse complement strand
GGCTCGGTGACAATCCCCCCTGCCAGCAAAGGGCGCTGGCTTTCCCCCCTTTACACAAGGGGGGTGACAAAACCTTTGGCTGGCCCTGCCCGGTTGATTTGGCGTCCATTGCTGGTCCGCCTGTTCTGCCTGTAGGGGCCGATGTCCCCATCGGCCCGTCTTCCTGTGGAATCGCCCGCCCCTTATTTCTCCCGGGTGTCCGGGCACTCCATCAGGTACCGGTCCATGGCGGCGGCTGCGGTCTTCGCCCCCGCCACCGCCTCTACCACGGTGCGCCCGCCGTGGACCACATCCCCGGCGGCAAATACGCCCCTCACTGTGGTGCGGCCCTCCTCGTCCACCTGCAGCAGACCCTTTTCCGTACCGCCCAGCCCCTCGGTGGTATACAGCAGCTTGGCCTTGGGCCCCTGGCTGGCGGCGATGATGGTAAAGTCGGCCGCTTCCTGAAGCTCCTCCGGCTCCAGGGCGAGGATGTTGCCCGCCTCATCCAGACGGCTGCGGCGGAACACCGGCCCCTCCGGGGTGATGCGCACGACCTGCATTCCGGAGTGGAACCGCGCCCCCTCCAGCCGGGCCAGCTCGATCTCCCGGGGGTCCGCGGCGCTCTGCCCCCGGCGGGCGTACAGCGTTACCTGCTCTACCCCCCGGTGGATGGCGGTGCGGGCCACGTCGATGGCGGTGTTCCCCGTGCCGATCACCGCCAGACGCTTGCCGATCTCAAAGGACTCCGGAGAGGCCAGATAGTGGATGCCGTAGCACACGTTGGGCAGGCTCTCCCCGGGCACGTTCAGGGGCTGCGCCCGCCACAGCCCGGTGGCGATGAACACGGCCTGATAGCCGTCCCGGAGGAGGTCCGGAATGGCAATGGAGCTGCCCACGGAGGTGTGCAGCCGCAGGCGGATCCCCGCCTTTTTCAGCAGGGCGGTGTAGCGGTCCAGCACGCTGCGGGGCAGCCGGAACTCCGGGATGCCGTAGCGCAGCATACCGCCCAGGGCCTTTTCCGCCTCGAAGATGGTCACCTCGTGGCCACACTTGGCCAGCTCGATGGCGGCGGTGAGCCCCGCCGGGCCGCTGCCGATGATGGCCGCCCGCCGCCCCGTGGGGGGCTGCTGGGGGAAGTTCAGCCGGCCGAGGCAGGTGTCGGAGATAAAGCGCTCGATATTTCCCCAGCCCACGGGCTTGCCCTTGATGCCCAGCACGCACCGGCCCTCGCACTGGCGGCTGTGGTCGCAGACGATGGAGCAGATCAGGGACAGGGGGTTGTTGTCAAACAGCAGCAGGGCGGCCTGGGTCAGCTTGTCCTCCCGCAGCAGCCGGATGGCCCCGGGGATATCCGTGCCCACCGGACAACCGGTGCGGCAGCGGGGATTTCTGCACTGCAGGCAGCGGTCTGCCTCTGCGATGAATTCAAGCATAGTCGTGTCGCTCCTTTGGATAAAGCAGGGTAGAGATCTTCCCCGGTTAGTATAGCACGGGCACGCAGAAAATACCACTGGCAGTTTCACCAAGCGAAAGTAGATTTTAGTACGAATGACATTCAAGGTCCCGGCGCGCGGCAGCGCCGGGACCTTGTCCGTTAAAATATATACACTTCATCCGGCCGGGGAAGGGCTGCCGCACCCAGGCAAAGATTTCGGTGCTCATGCCGTTCGGCAAAACGCGGGATCACCATGCCGGACCTGAGCTGGTTTGTGCCAGACCTATACCCCCCTTGTGCAAAGGGGGGACAGTCGGCGGCCTTTGCCGACAGGGGGGATTGTCACCGGGACAAAGGCGGGCGGCCATGGCAACAACCCCTCAGTCACGGCTTCGCCGTGCCAGCTCCCCTTACACAGGGGAGCTTTACTCAAAGCCCTTTGGCCAGCGCAGAGCGCGAGACCTTTTCCAGACCCGTAGGGCAAGGGCTCTGCCCTTGCCGCGGACCGTAATTGGGGCCCCCGAACGAACCCAGCGGAGCGGTTCGTTTGGGGAAGGAAGCGCCCGAGCCGTCGTGAGCAGCGGGCTAAACCCGGAGCGAAGCGAAAAGCGCACGGGGCGGTGCGCAGCAGCGCCAGCGCTTTTTGCGAAGTCGCAGGCGTTTAGAACCGCGTTGCGAGCAGGCGAGGCGTGACAAGAGGAGGCGCAAGGGAGCGGGCGGCGTTTCGGGCGTACTTCAGCCCGGAACAGAGCAGAGCGGACTTTGCGCCGACGATGCACAGGGGAGCTTTGGAATCTGGCAGAGCCCTGCGGCAGCGTCCGCACCCGGGCCGATGAGGACATCGGCCCCTACGGTCAGAACAAGCGGTCCGGCAATAGGTGCCAGACCAAGCGGGGGAAGGCCGGGCCAAAGGTTTTGCCAACCCCCCTTGTGTAAAGGGGGGACGACAGCGTGCCCTTCGCTGGCCGGGGGGATTGTCACCGGGGCAAAGGCGGGCAGCCATGGTGACAACCCCTCAGTCACGGCTCCGCCGTGCCAGCTCCCCTTACACAGGGGAGCTGAGGCTGTCAAAAAAGCCTCGCAGAGTTCGCCGCCGCAGCGGCGAATAATCTGGAATCCGTTTTCTGCCGCGACATGTGCGTGGCAGAAAACACTTCTCAGGCCGCAAGTGTGCGAAATGTCCGCGTCCCATGG
>CAKUHW010000261.1 GCA_934659415.1 uncultured Oscillospiraceae bacterium | reverse complement strand
CAGCACATCCATATCAAATATGACGGGCTGGGCTTTATTCCTCTGAATGAGCTGATGAAAAAGGAAACGGCGTGACCGAAGTCACGCCGCCCCTTGAAAACACAAGGTTTTCACTATTTTTTTGATTTCACTGTTTTACGACCACCCGGCAGTAATCCCGGCGGTCCTTTCCGTTTTGGTGGGAGCGGTTCAGATGTGTCTCCAGCTGGCACCGCCGGGGACGTCGGTGATCTCAATGCCCTGTGCACGCAGTTCCTCCCGGATGCGGTCGGCCTCGGCAAAATTCTTTGCCTTTTTGGCCTCATAGCGCTGCATCACCAGTGCGTCTACTGTGCTGTCGCCTTCGCCGGTGACGGTGTACGCGCCCCCGTTCTGTCCGGCGGCCGGCCTGGGCTGCTCCTTGCGCAGCTCCTCTGCCTTGGTCAGCAGGGACAGAGAGAGCACCCGGTCAAAGTCGTCCAGAACGGCCAGCTTGGTGGAGCCGTTGGTGTCGGCCTTGAGCACGTCGTACAGCGCGGTGATGCCCATGGAGGTGTTCAGATCGTTGCCTACCTGGGCCTTGAACTGTGCCCGGAAGGTATCCACGGCCGTCTGATCCACCGCTCCGTCCTCCCGCAGCGCCGCGATTTTCCGCAGGAGCTTCTTGTAGGCACCGGCGGCATTGTCGAGATTTTCCCAAGTGAACACCAGCGCCTTACGGTAGTGGCTCTGAAGGCAGAAAAAGCGGTAGGCGAGGGGGTCGTATCCCTTCTCTTCCAACAGGGAGACCGTCAGGAACTCTCCTTTGGATTTTGACATTTTTCCATCGTTGGTGTTCAGGTGGTGCACATGGAACCACTGAGGGCACCAGGGGTGGCCCAGATATGCCTCGGACTGGGCGATCTCGTTGGTGTGGTGGGGAAAGGCGTTGTCGATTCCGCCGCAGTGGAGGTCCAGATATTCTCCGTTGTACTTCATGGAGATGCAGGAGCATTCGATATGCCACCCGGGATAGCCAACTCCCCAGGGAGAGTCCCACTTGAGCGCCTGATCCTCAAATTTCGATTTGGTGAACCAGAGGACAAAGTCGTTTTTGTTGCGCTTGTTCGCGTCCTCCTCCACGCCCTCCCGTACACCTACGGCCAGATCCTCCTCATCGTGGTCGTTGAAGATGTAGTACCGCTTCAGTTTAGAGGTGTCGAAGTACACGTTCCCGCCGGCAAAATAGGCGTATCCGGTGTCCATCAGCTTCTGAATGACCCGAATAAAGTTGTCCACCAGGCCGGTGGCGGGCTGGACGACATCCGGCATGGCGATATTCAGCCTGGCGCAGTCGGCAAAGAAGGCGTCCGTGTAGAACTTTGCGATCTCCATCACGCTCTTGTGCTCCCGCCGCGCTCCCTTGAGCATTTTGTCCTCCCCAGTGTCAGCGTCGGAGGCAAGATGCCCCACGTCGGTGATGTTCATCACCCGGTTGACAGTATAACCCTCCCAGCGCAGATACTTCACCAGTACATCCTCCATAATGTAGGAGCGCAGATTGCCGATGTGGGCAAAGTGGTATACGGTGGGGCCGCAGGTGTACATCTCAACATGGCCCGGGGTGTGAGTGACAAGCTCTTCGCGCTTGTGGGTGGCGGAATTGTAAAGATACATGGGGTCAGACCTCCTGTAAAAATTGAGAATTTGCTTTGCGATCGACGATCAGTGACAATTGAAAACTGAGGATCAGCGGCCCTGGGCATTCTGCCTGCGTTCCAATGCCTCCAGACGGGCGGTGAGTGCGGCCAGCTTTTCCAGGGTCGGATTTTCCACACTGGTCTGATCCACATTATCCGCATAGTGGGGCACCTGCCCCGCGATACGGACGATCTGGGCCGGTATACCGACAGCGGTGGCGTTTTCCGGGACCTCGGACAGGACCACGGCGTTGGCCGCGATCCGGGCGTTGTCTCCCACCCGGAAGGGGCCCAGTACTTTGGCTCCGGTGGAGACCATGACATTATTTCCTATGGTGGGGTGGCGCTTGCCCTGATCCTTTCCGGTCCCGCCCAGGGTCACGCCGTGATAGAGCAGACAGTCATCCCCCACCTCCGCAGTTTCTCCGATGACGATGCCCATGCCGTGGTCAATGACCAGTCTGCGCCCCAGCTTGGCGCCGGGGTGGATCTCGATGCCGGTAAAATGGCGGCTCCACTGGCTTACCAGCCGGGCCAGAAATTTGAGGCGGTGCCGGTAGAGGAAGTGGGCAAGCCGGTGGTAGATTACGGCGTGAACGCCGGGATACAGCAGAAAAATCTCCAAACGGCTACGGGCGGCAGGATCTCTGGCCTGGTAAGCACGCAGCGTTTCTCCTAATCTGGTCAAGAGGGATACCTCCTTAAAATGCGTTGGGCGGGGTGCAGACAAAACAAAAGCCCCCCATGTCGCTCCGGACATGAGAGGCGGTCTCCCGCGGTTCCACTCTCGTTTTTCACTCAAGGGCCGTAACGTGGCCATGCCGGTGGGCGCCGATGTCCCACTCGCTCCCGCCTGCAATTCGTCCACCCTGCCGCGAGGGCCGCTTTCAGCCGGCGGCGGCCCCTCTCTGCCGCTTTCGCGGCGGACTACTCAATGCGTTCAACGCGATATTC
>CAKUHW010000260.1 GCA_934659415.1 uncultured Oscillospiraceae bacterium | reverse complement strand
GATATAGACCGGCTGGAGCAAAGCATTGCCGCGCAGCGCCATGACCACCGCGCCGGTATGGGCCTGGATAGGTTTTCCCTCTTTTACCCTGGTCCCTTCCGGAAAAATGAGCATCCGCTCGCCGCCCCGGAGCACCCGCAGGCTCTCCTTATAGGCGGACACATCGGCAAGGCCGCGTTTGACCGGAATCATGCCCACTTTTTTCAGCAGCCAGCCCAGCACGGGAATGGAGAAGAGCTCCGCCTTCGCCATGATATGGATCTGGCGTCTGCGGCCCATCGCACACAGCATATAGAGGGGGTCAAGGAGCGAGGAGTGGTTGGCGCAGAGAAGCAGCCCCCCTTCGGTTTCCGCCGGCTCACCGGATACGCGCCAGGGCAGGAACAGCTTCATCAGGATCCAAAAGATCGGATACAACGTGTGGTAGAACTTATTCACGCCCGCTCAGCCTCCCCGGCGCTCAGTCCCAGCCGATCCTCTACGATCCGCTCCAGCAGGGCCGCGCTCTCCTCCAGACCGATTCCCGTGGTGTCGGCCAGCACGGCGTCCGACGCGCGGCGCAGAGGCGCGGCGGCACGCTGGGTATCCCGCCGGTCTCGTTCCTCCACCTCCCGGAGCACCTGTTCGTAGGGGGCGTCCTGTCCACGCTGGCGCAGCTCCAGGCAGCGCCGCCGGGCCCGGTCCGCCGCATCCGCGGTGAGATAGATCTTCAGCTCCGCGTCCGGCAGCACCACCGTGCCGATATCGCGGCCGTCCATGACCACGCTGTGGGTCCTGGCCAGCTCGCGCTGCATCTCCAGCAGATAGGCGCGCACCGCCGGAAGCGCCGATACCTTCGACGCACCGGCAGATACCTCTCTCCTGCGGATGTCATCTGTCACATCCTCGCCGGACAGGTACATATGCTGAAGCCCATCTGTCCCGCCATAGTCCAGGCGGATATCCAGCCGGGGCAGGAGCGCCTCCACCGCGCCGGCATCCGCCGGGTCGATATCGGCGCGCAGCGCCGCCAGGGCCACCGTACGGTATATCGCCCCGGTGTCCACATAGAGCAGGCCGTATTTCTTCGCCAGCATACGGGCCAGGGTGGATTTCCCTGCACCCGACGGGCCGTCAATAGCAATTCTGTACCGTTTCATTTGGCGCTCCCCCCGGAATTCAAAATGGCCGACGCGGCTCCCCGGCCGGCAGCCCGGCCGGTGGACCAGGCGACCTGAAGGTTGAACCCACCGGTATAGGCGTCCACGTCCAGCAGTTCACCTGCAAAATAGAGTCCCCGCACCAGCTTTGACTCCATGGTCCCGGGCTCCACCTGGGACGTCTTTACCCCGCCGGCCGTGACCACCGCCTCCGCGATGGGCCTTGGCCCCCGCAGGGAAACGGAGAAGTCCTTCAGCGTCTCCAGCAGTCCGCGCCGCTCTTCCCGGCGCAGGTCCCGCACCTTCAGCGCGGCGGGGATACCGGCGCGCCCGGCCAGCACCGGTACCATAGACTGCGGGACCAGGCCGCCCAGCAGGGACGAGCAGTTCTGATTGGCTCTCTCCGCAATATCACGCTGGAGCCTCATGTCCAGCCGTTCCTCATCCAGGGCGGGCTTCAGATCAATGTGGGCCGTATAACCGCAGCGGGCAAAGTCCAGGTGTGCCGAGGCGGAGAGCACCAGCGGCCCGGACAGGCCGAAGTGGGTAAAAAGCAGTTCCCCCTGCTCCCGGTACACACGCTTTCCTTCATCACTTCTGACGCTGAGCTCCACATTGCGCAGCGAGAGCCCCTGCATGGCAGCACAGCAGGGATCATCTGACTCCAGCGGCACGAGAGAGGGCCGGATCGGCACGACAACGTGTCCGGCCTGCTCAGCAAGGCGGTATCCGTCCCCGGTCGAGCCGGTGCGCGGGTAGGAGGCGCCCCCAGTGGCCAAGATCACAGCGGAGGCGGCCAGCGGTCCCGATGCAGTCTCCACGCCGGAGACGCCCCTGTTCTCCAGCCGCAGCGCCGTGACTCTGTCCTGCCGCAGCGTCACACCGAGCCTGCGCAGGTGAAAAAAGAGCGCATCCACAACGTCGCTGGCGCGGTCCGACTGCGGAAATACCCGCCCGCCCCGCTCGGTCTTCAGCGGCACACCGAGGCCTTCGAAATAGGTCATTGTATCCCGGCAGTCAAACTGGCTGTAGGCGCTGTAAAGGAATTTTCCATTGCGGACGACCGAGGCAAAAAAGCCATCGCGGCTGCAATCATTGGTCAGGTTGCAGCGCCCCTTCCCTGTGATATACAGCTTGCGCCCGACCTTTTCGTTCGGCTCGATCAGCACAACCGACGCCCCGGCCTCCGCCGCGGAGGCCGCCGCCATCATACCGGCCGCGCCCGCGCCCGCAACGACGATCTGCGCTTTATCTCTTCCGCCCATATCCGTACACGCTCCAACCACCGGCTCAGCCGCTGTATTCTACCTTCTCATAGACCTGATACTCGTCCCAGATGCGCTCCAGCCGCTGAAATACTTCAGTCACCTCCGCAGATTTCCTGCGGCCAACCGCTACGATCAGCGCATTGAGCACCGACAGCGGCGCCACCAGGGAATCCACAAAGGAGGCCATATCGCTTTTCGCCAGAAGGCGCAGATTTGCGGTCTCATACAGCGGAGAG
>CAKUHW010000259.1 GCA_934659415.1 uncultured Oscillospiraceae bacterium | reverse complement strand
GAACTACGGCCCCTCCCTGGACGCCACCCTGGGCGGCCTGGAGCGGCTGCGGGCCGCCTTTGCCGCCGGCTGGGACGCGGTGGGCCCCTGCCTGCCGGTGCCCTTTCCCCGGGCCGGGACGAAGAAGGGCGAGTGCGACGAGCGTCTGAAAGAGCGGGTGAAGGCGGCCAGAGAGCGCTGCAAAAAGCAGCTGGCCGCGCTGGAGCCCCGCTTCTGGATCACCGGGGAGCAGGCCATGGAGGATATCCGGGCGGTGGGTCCGGCCATGGCCGCGCTGCTGGAGGTCACGGAGGAGTTCGACCGGACCTTTGAGGCGCTGAAGCGCCGCAGGCGGCTGCTGGACTTTGCCGACGCGGAGCACCTGACCGCCCGCCTGCTGACGGAGGAGAACGGCGGCACAGAGCTGGCGGCGGAGGTGGGATCGGCCTATACCGAGATCATGGTGGACGAGTATCAGGACACCAACGGTGTGCAGAACGCCATCTTCAACGCCCTGTCCAACGGTCGAAACCTCTTTCTGGTGGGGGATGTGAAGCAGTCCATTTACCGCTTCCGTCTGGCCGACCCCACCATCTTTCTGGAAAAGTACGACAGTTTTCTCCCCGCCGGCAGGGCGGAAGAGGGGGAGGCGCGCACCATCCTGCTCTCCCGCAGCTTCCGCTCCCGCCCGGAGATCCTGGAGGGTGTGAACTTCGTGTTCCGTGCGGTCATGTCCCGCCGGGCGGGGGAGCTGGACTACACCGATGCCGAGGCTCTCGTGCCCGGGCGGACGGACACCGGGGAGGACGAGCGGCTGCGCCCGGAGCTGAACTGCCTGGACCTGGACGCCCTGGAGGGTCTGCCCCAGGAGGAGCGGCCGGAGAAGGACCTGCTGGAGGCCAGGGCGGCGGCGGGGCGCATCCGCGCCCTGCTGGACGAGGGCCTGACCATAGGCGGGCGGCCGGTAGGGCCGGAGGATATCGTGGTCCTGCTGCGCTCTCCCGGCACGGTGCTGCGCCATTACGGCGCGGCGCTGGACGAGCGGGGCATCCCCTGGAGCGCCGGGGGCGGCCGGGAGTTTTTCGGCACCACGGAGATCTCCGTGGCCATATCCCTGCTGAACGTGGTGGATAATCCCCGCCAGGATGTGCCCCTGCTGGCAGTGCTGCGCTCCCCGCTGTTCTGCTTTGCGCCGGACCGCCTGGCGGCCCTGCGCCGGGGGGACGGGGGATGCGTGTACGATATGCTCCTGGCCGGGGCCGGGCGGGGCGAGGAGGACTGTGCGGATTTTCTCGCCCTGCTGGGGGAGCTGCGGGAGATGGCGGCAGAGGAGAGCAGCCAGGTGCTGCTGCGCCGGATCTACGACCGCACCGACCTCCCCGCGATCTTCGCCGGCCTGCCCGACGGCGAGCGCCGCCGGGCGAACCTGATGGCCCTGTATGACGAGGCCTGCCGCTTTGAGAGCGCCGGGCACCGGGGGCTGATGGCCTTCCTGCTCCACCTGCAGCGCATGGCGGACGGCGGCGTGCCCGTTCCGGTCCCGGGGGGCGAGGGGGGCGGCGTGCGCATCCTGTCCATCCACCGCTCCAAGGGCCTGGAGTTCCCGGTGGTGCTGCTGTGCGGACTGGAGCGCCGCTTTAACGAGGCGGACGCCCGCAGCCCGGTCCTCTTCCATCCGGAGCTGGGGCTGGGGCCGAAGCGGACCGACCGGAGCCGCATGCTGCGCTATTCCACCATCGCCCGGGACGCCGTGGCCCTGCGGCTGCGCCGGCAGATGCGCGCGGAGGAGATGCGCCTGCTGTACGTGGCCATGACCCGGGCGGAGCACAAGCTGATTCTCTTCACCGCCGTGGGCGGCGGCAAAGCGGGGCTGGACGCCCTGGCGGCCCAGGCGGACGATCCGGTGGCTCCGTGGCTGGCCGCCAACGCCGCCTGCGCCTCGGAGTGGATCCTGCTGCCGGTGCTGGCCCGGCAGACGGACGGGGAGAGCTGCCCATGGAGCATGGAGCTGCGGTCTGCCGCGGACTATGTGCAGCCCCCCGCCGCCGGAGGCGGCGGGGCAGACGCCGGGCCGGAGGGGCTCCCCCTCCCGGAGGACCTGGAGGAACAGCTGGGGTGGACCTATCCCCACGGGGCGATGGCGGACATCCCCTCCAAACTGACGGCCACCCAGCTCAAGGGCCGGGAGAAGGACGCCGAGGCGGCGGAGGAGGCCGCGGTGCTGCGCCCGGCAGCGCCGGAGCTCACCCTGCCCCGCCCCTGGTTCGACGGCCCGCGGCCGCTGACGGCAGCCCAGCGGGGTACGGCGCTGCACATGGTGATGCAGTATCTGGATTACGGCCGTACCGCCGATGAGGCTCAGGTGGCGGACGAGATCGCCCGGCTGGTGGCCGGGCAGTACATCACCCCCCAGCAGGGGCAGGCGGTGGACCCGGCGGACATCCTGGCCTTTTTCCGTTCCCCTCTGGGCAGGCGGCTGCTGGCGGCCCGCCGGGTGGAGCGGGAGTTCAAATTCTCCCTTCTGGCAAGTGCGTCGGACTACTATCCCCAGGCGGAGCCCGGGGAGGAGGTGCTGCTGCAGGGCGTGGTGGACTGCTGGTTTGAGGAGGCGGACGGCAGCGTCACGGTGGTGGACTTCAAGACCGACCGGGTGGACGCGGCCTCCCTG
>CAKUHW010000258.1 GCA_934659415.1 uncultured Oscillospiraceae bacterium | reverse complement strand
GCGCCGGGCCGCGCCGGGGTATGACTCCAACTTCTTTTCCGTGTCGGCCAGGCGCTTTACGGGCGGCCTGCCCCGGGCGGATCTGGTGCTGAGCGAGACGGAGTATGTGGAGGCTCTGGCGGAGGCCGGGAAAAACGGCCAGTTCCCGTCTATGACCCATGATGATATGTCGGCCGCCTATCCGGGCACCTACCAGTCCCTGCTGCAGATCATCCATACCTGCGGCGAGCGGCTGAACGGAGAATTTGAGGCCCACAAGAGCAGCAGCCACTGAACGGAGGATATATGACAGACCAATCCAAGATTCGAAATTTTTCCATCATCGCCCATATCGACCACGGCAAGTCCACCCTGTCGGACCGGATGATCGAGATCTGCGGCGCGGTGGAGCAGCGCAAGATGGAGTCCCAGCTGCTGGACAACATGGAGCTGGAGCGGGAGCGGGGCATCACCATCAAGGCCCGGGCCGTGCGTATGGACTACCGCGCCCAGGACGGACAGACCTACTGTCTCAACCTGATCGACACGCCGGGCCATGTGGACTTCAACTACGAGGTCTCCCGCTCTCTGGCCGCCTGTGAGGGGGCGGTGCTGGTGGTGGACGCCGCCCAGGGGGTAGAGGCCCAGACGCTGGCCAATACCTACCTGGCCATGGAACACGACCTGGAGATCCGCCCGGTGCTCAACAAGATCGACCTGCCTGCGGCGGACCCCCAGCGGGTCAAGCACGAGATCGAGGACATCATCGGCCTGCCCGCCATGGACGCCCCGGAGATATCCGCCAAAATGGGGGTGAACATCCAGGCGGTGCTGGAGGACGTGGTCCGCAGCATCCCGGCCCCCAAGGGAGATCCCAAGGCCCCGCTGCGGGCCCTGATCTTTGACAGCCAGTACGACCCCTACCTGGGCGTGATCGTCTACTTCCGCATCATGGACGGCGCCATAAGGCCCGGCATGGAGGTGGAACTCATGGCCTCCGGCGCGAAGTATACCGTGCTGGACTGCGGCTATCTGCGGCCCATCGGCATGGAGTCCGCCCCGGAGCTGTCCGCCGGCGAGGTGGGCTACTTCACCGCCTCCATCAAAAATGTGAAGGACACCCGGGTGGGCGATACCATCACCGAGGCCCTGCGCCCCACTGCCGAGGCCCTGCCCGGCTACCGGCCGGTGCAGTCCATGGTGTACTGCGGCATCTATACCGAGGACGGCTCCAAATATCCGGATCTGCGGGATGCCCTGGAAAAGCTCCAGCTGAACGACGCCTCCCTGACCTTTGAGCCCGAGTCCTCCATCGCCCTGGGCTTCGGCTTCCGCTGCGGCTTTCTGGGCATGCTCCACATGGAGATCATTCAGGAACGTCTGGAGCGGGAGTTTGATCTGGACCTGATCACAACATTACCGTCTGTTATCTACGAGGTAGAAAAAACGGACGGGACTCTGATTCGGGTGGACAATCCCCACAACTACCCGGATCCCGGCTCCATCCGGGAGGCCCGGGAGCCCTTTGTGAATGTGTCCATCATCGCGCCGCCGGACTATGTGGGCAACATCATGCCCATGTGCCAGGACCGCCGGGGCGAGTACAAGAATATGCAGTATCTGGACACCAATCTGGTGGAGATCCATTACCTCATGCCCCTCAATGAGATCATCTACGATTTCTTCGACACCCTGAAGGCCCGCACCAAGGGCTACGCCTCCCTGGACTACGAGCTGGAGGGCTACCGCCCCTCCGACCTGGTAAAGGTGGACCTGCTGCTCAACGGCGACCAGGTGGACGCCCTGTCCTTCATCGCCCACCGGGACAAGGCATATAAGCGGGCCAGGCGCATCTGCGAGAAGCTGAAGGAGAACATTCCCCGTCAGATGTTCGAGGTGCCCATCCAGGCGGCCATCGGCGGGAAGATCATTGCCCGGGAGACCATCAAGGCCATGCGCAAGGACGTGCTGGCCAAGTGCTACGGCGGCGACATCACCCGCAAGAAAAAGCTGCTGGAGAAGCAGAAAGAGGGCAAGAAGAAAATGCGGAGTCTCGGCACGGTGCAGATGCCCACGGAGGCGTTCATGGCCGTGCTCAAGCTGGACGAGGAGTAAGGCGCATTTTCGCCGTGCCCTCCCGGCGCGGGTGCGCCGTAAATTCGCGCACCTATTTCATATGATGGAAAGGGGACTGCGGCAATGGCGTCCAAGGTCTATTTTGCGAATTTCAGGACCTCCCTGCGGGAAAACCTGCAGGACAAGCTGACCCGGCTGATGAAGACCGCCGGGCTGGGAGAGATCGACTTTGACCATAAATACGCCGCCATCAAGATGCACTTCGGCGAGCCGGGCAATCTGGCTTTTCTGCGGCCCAACTGGGCCAGAACGGTGGCGGACTTTGTAAAGGAACGGGGCGGCAGGCCCTTTCTGACCGACTGCAACACGCTGTATGTGGGCGGGCGGAAGAACGCCCTGGACCATCTGGACTCCGCCATGCTCAACGGCTTTTCACCGCTGTCCACCGGCTGCCAGCTTCTGATCGCCGATGGGCTCAAGGGTACGGACGAGGTGCAGGTGCCCGTGGCCGGAGGAGAGTATGTGACCGCCGCTAAGATCGGCCGGGCCGTTATGGACGCGGACGTGTTCATCTCCCTGACCCACTTCAAGGGCCACGAGATGGTGG
>CAKUHW010000257.1 GCA_934659415.1 uncultured Oscillospiraceae bacterium | reverse complement strand
GGCCTGGACCGCCGCCGAGGCCAAGGCCAACGAGCTGCTCGACTCCTGGAAGGCCGGAGAGAAGACCGCCGAGTCCTTCGGCACCCTGGCCACGGAGAACAATATGAGCAACGGCGGGCTGGTCACCGGCTTCACCGCCTCCTCCACCTCTTCCGAGGATATGAAGACCTGGATCTTTGCCGACGGCCGCGCCGCCGGGGACACCACCGTCATCAAGTACGAGTCCGGCAGCTATCACGGCTACTATGTGCTCTACTATCAGGGAGAGGGCGATCCCGCCTGGAAGCTCACCGCGGCCAACTCCCTGGCCTCCGACGCCATGTCCGCCTGGATGGACGAGAACCTCACCGGTTACTCCGCCCAGCTGGACTCCGGTGCAGAGAACCTCGGCCGCTGACCGGAATTATACCAACACCAAAGGGCGCGCCGGTTCCGGCGCGCCCTTTGAAGTGCCTTTGAGATCACCCATTTACCTGGAGGTCACAGTATGGACGAACAATTTGAACGCACCCGGATGCTGCTGGGCAGCGAGGCGGTGGAACGGCTGCAGGCCGCCCATGTGGCCGTGGTCGGTCTGGGCGGTGTCGGCAGCTGGTGCGCCGAGGCCCTGTGCCGTTCCGGAGTAGGCGCGCTCACGCTTTTTGATCAGGACGAGATCTCCGTGAGCAACCTCAACCGGCAGGCCGCCGCGCTCCACTCCACCGTCGGCATGAAAAAGGCCCAGGCGCTGGCCCGGCGTCTGGAGGACATCGCCCCCTCCTGCGCTCTGCATCCGGTGGCAGACCGGTATGAGGCTGACCGGCGGGAGGTCCTCTTCTCCACCCGTTACGACTATATCGTGGATGCCATCGACCTGGTGTCCTGCAAGCTGGACCTGATCGAGACCGCCCATCGGCGCGGCATTCCGGTCATCTCCGCCCTCGGCACCGGAAACAAGCTTGACGCCCAGCAGCTGCGCCTGGCGGATATCTCCCGCACCGAGGGGTGCCCCCTGGCCCGGGTCATCCGCAAGGAACTGCGCGCCCGGGGCATTCACCACCATCAGGTGGTCTTTTCTCCGGAGCTGCCGCACCGGAGCGACGATGGGGCCGAGGCCCCGCCCCCCGGCCGCAGGAGCGTCCCCGCCAGCGCCATGTGGGTCCCTGCCTCGGCGGGGCTGCTGCTGGCACAGGCCGTCATCCTGCAGCTTTCCGGCTATCCCGCCAAGTGAGGACCCGGCGGGCAAGAAAGCCCCCCAGAAGGCCGCAGAGGGAGCCGATCACCATGCCGGCCAGCACATCGCTGGGGAAGTGGACCCCCACATACAGCCTGGACAGGCCCATCAGGACCGCGACGATCAGCGCCGCGGCCCTGATCTTTTTATTGGGCGTGGCCACCCAGATGGCCGCGGCAAAGGCAAAGGCGGCGCAGGTGTGCCCGGAGGGGAAGGAATTGGGATCGCTGCTGCGGGTCAGGGTCTGAAAGCCCTCCATCACCAGCCAGGGCCGGGCCCGGCTCACCAGAGGCTTGATGGTCACATTCACCGCCAGCACATCAACGATAAGCCCCGCCGCCGTGTGCACGCCCATCCGCCTGGTCCTTTTGAATACCAGCAGGACCAGCGTGACCGCGATGAACAGCAGCCCCGCGTTGCCCAGGGTGGAGAAGCGCACCACCGGACCGTTGAGCCAGCTCACCCGCAGGTGCTCCGCGATCCACCATAAGATTCTCTCGTCCAGGGTCTGTATCGCGCCCATGTCCATCGCTCCTTTGCTTGACCGCCGGCCAAAAAGCCGGTATAATAGTTTGATCATCTGACGGTATTGTAGCGTATTCCCAGTTCCATTACAAGCCAAGTTTGGATTAAGGTTTCGGAGGCTGAAATGAAAGTCATCCATCTTATCAGCGGCGGCGACAGCGGCGGCGCCAAGACCCATGTATTCTCCCTTCTGCAGGGGTTGTCCGGCCATATCGATGTTCAGCTCGTATGCTTTACCGAGGGTCCCTTCGTCCAGCAGGCCCGGGCGCTGGGTATCCCCACTGCCGTGCTGCCGGGCCGGAACCCCTTCCGGGTCGTCCGGCAGCTCAGGCGCATGGTGCGCAGCGGCGGCTATGATCTGATCCACTGCCACGGTTCCCGGGGCAACCTGATGGGCGCCCTGCTCCATCGCTCCACCGGTCTCCCCACTGTGACCACCGTCCACAGTGACCCGGAGCTGGACTATATGGGCCGGTTTTTTGGCCGGCTGGTGTTCGGCACGCTCAACACCTGGGCGCTGCGCCACATTCCCTACCATATCGGCGTGTCCGACGCCATGGCCGACCTGCTGATCGACCGGGATCTTGCCGGGGACGGCATTTATGCCATATACAACGGTATCGACTTTACCCCGCCGCCGCCCCAGCCGGACCGGCTGGCCTATCTCCGGAGCCTGGGAGCCGATGCAGAGGAGGACTCCGTGGTGGTGGGCATCGCCGCCCGTCTCAACCCGGTGAAGGACATCTCCACGCTCATCCGGGGCTATGCCGCAGCCTACGCCCGCTGCCCCCGGCTGCGGCTGGTCATCGCCGGGGACGGAGAGGAGCTGGAGCAGCTGCGCGAGCTGGCGGAAGAGCTGGGCGTTGCCGGGCATGTGACCTTCGCCGGATGGATCAACGGCATGGACGCCTTTTACAGTGCCATCGACATC
>CAKUHW010000256.1 GCA_934659415.1 uncultured Oscillospiraceae bacterium | reverse complement strand
AGCGAAGATGGCGCGTTTACTACCGAAATACTGCTTCCGCAGGTGTGAAATTTGCAATTCATCACCCGGATCTGACAATTCGTCCCCAGAATGATCCGGGGACGTTTTTTGTGATAGAGTGTGCTCACGAGGTGAGGCAAAATGGAGCATAAGAAAAAAACCAAATACAGTACCATACAGAATGTCGGATGGATGGCCAGAATTGCATGGGGAAACGGCAGGCAGGCTCTCCTGTTCTGCCTGTTGACTGCCATGCTGGAGGTCCTGCTGAATTTGGTCCAGCTATATATTGCGCCCGGGGTGCTTGCAAAGGTAGAGCAGCGGGTATCCGTGGGGGAACTGCTGGTGACCATCGGCATATTTACTGCCGCGCTGTTCCTGATTCAAGGCTTGAAGGAGTATGTCAGTCAAAACTCTCTCTTTCCCCGGGTGGATGTTCGCTCCGCAATTGTAGGAAAGGTCACAAGCAAGTGCAATGTCACCTCTTATCCCAATACCCTGGACGAGAATTTTATAAGGCTCCGCGAAAAGGCGTACTTTTCCTGCGCCGGAAACGATCAGGCCACGGAGCACATCTGGGAGACTCTGACGATGCTTCTCAAGAACGTGGGCGGCCTGTTGGTATACCTTACAATTCTGTCCCGGATCGACACGGCACTTCTGCTGGTGAACATTGCGACCTGCGTGATCGGTTTCCTCGTCTCCAGATATACAAACAACTGGCGCTATAAGCACCGGAAAGAGGAGGACGCCTATTTTCAAAAAAGATACTACATCCGCTCCAAATCAGAATCCGTGGAGCTGGCCAAAGACATCCGCATCTTTGGCCTTCAGAACTGGCTGAATGAACTGCTGGACCAGATCCATGATCTTTACCTGGATTTCAGTCTGCGGTGTGAACATGTGGAGGTACTGGCGGATATTACAGAAGCAGTGCTGACTATGGCCCGCAACGGCATTGCCTATGTGTATCTTATCCGTATGGCCCTGAACGATGGCTTGCGCGTCTCTGAGTTTCTGCTGTACATTACAGCCGTCACCACATTTACCGAATGGGTCATGGGCATTCTGCGAGAGATGAGCACACTGCAGAAAGAAAGTCTTGACCTCTCCCGTGTCCGTGAATTTTTAGACTACCCGGAACCGTTCAGATTTGAAAGCGGAGAAGATATCCCGAATGCAGCGGGCTATGAGCTGAAGCTGGAAAATGTCTCTTTCCGTTATCCGGGTGCGGATACAGAGACCATCCACAATTTAAGTCTGACCATTCGCCCGGGAGAAAGGCTTGCGATCGTAGGCTTGAACGGAGCCGGTAAGACGACTTTGGTGAAGCTTCTGTGCGGTCTGTTGGACCCCACGCAGGGCATGGTGCGGTTGAACGGGAGAGACATCCGGGATTTTAACCGTAAAAAATATTACGGCCTGTTCAGTGCCGTATTCCAGGAGTTCTCCGTGCTGGATGTGACCGTTGCAGAGCAGATCGCCCAGACAGCAGAGAACATCGACTACAGTAGAATTGCCGATTGTGTGGAGAAAGCAGGACTGACTTCCATGATCAAAAAGCTGCCCAATGGCCTGCAGACCCACATAGGACGGGAGGTCTATCTGGATGGCGTTCTGTTTTCCGGCGGCCAGATGCAGCGGCTGATGCTGGCGCGGGCGCTGTATAAAAACGGACCCATTTTGCTGCTGGACGAGCCCACGGCGGCCCTTGACCCCATTGCGGAAAACGACATATATATGAAATACAGTTCCATGACCGCGGGAAAAACTTCCCTGTTCATCTCCCATCGTCTGGCTTCCACCCGGTTCTGCGACCGCATTATTTTCGTTGCAGACGGCGGCATCAAGGAGGAAGGGACCCACGAAAGTCTGCTGGCATTGGATGGGGCGTACGCAAAGCTCTTTGAAGTTCAAAGCCGCTACTATCAGGAGGGAAAGGAGTTCTGAGTATGAAGGATAAAGCAAATATGCGTCGTGCCGCGGCAATGCACCTGCGCGCGATCAAGGAACTCCATAAAGTGGCCCCGAGATTTTTCCCGGTTTTGACTTTGTATTGTATTTTCGGCGCGATCACACCTTACGTGACCGTGTTCTTCTCAGCAAGAATTCTGACGGAATTGGCAACGCTTCGCCGTGCAGATCACCTTTGGACTCTGGTTTTGGCGGGGGTGCTGTGTGTCGGATTCGCGGCGATCGTAAAAGCAGTGCTCTACCGGCGTTATTGCACACTGCTCAACGACCTTAACGGGCGTAAAGAGATGCTTTTCATCCATAAAATGTTTCATCTGGATTATTCGGAGCTGGACAAGCAGGAAAACCATGATCTTCGGGAACAGATCAGTCAAAATGAGCAATGGTCCGGCTGGGGGCTGATGCGGGTCGAAGAACTCTATTCCGGTGCAGTAACCGGTGTGATCGGCCTGATCAGCGGCGCGGCGCTGACAGTCAGTCTGTTCACCGCTTCTGTGCCGGAAAATGCCGGATGGCTGACTGTATTGAATAACCCGGCCTTTGTTCTTGTTTTGGCGGCTGGGATCCTGATCGTCAGCGTCCTTGCCGGGCGGCTCAGCGCCAAAGCGATGCAGGTCTGGAGCGATTTTGCAGAGGAAGCGACCTTTGGAAACCGGCTCTTCACGCATTTCGGATTCATTGGTCAAAGTAAAGAGCG
>CAKUHW010000255.1 GCA_934659415.1 uncultured Oscillospiraceae bacterium | reverse complement strand
ATGTTTGACAAACCTACAGCAGAGCGCGTGGAGAAAGGGGCCGTGCAGACGCACGACCCCTTTCCGGAAGACCTTCTGATTCAGTTCAGCTCAGCCCTGCTCGCGCATCTTGGCAAAGCACTCGCTGCAGTAAACGGGACGGTCGGACTTGGGCTCAAAGGGTACTTTCGCCTCGCCGCCGCAGCTGGCGCACACAGCAGTGAAGTACTCACGGGGGCCGCGGGCCGCAGCCTTGCGAGCGTCACGGCAGGCCTTGCAGCGCTGCGGCTCGTTCTGGAAGCCGCGCTCAGCGTAGAACTCCTGCTCACCGGCGGTAAACACGAACTCCTGGCCGCACTCTTTGCAAACTAAAGTCTTGTCTTCGTACATGGAAATACCCTCTCTTTGATTGCCCAGAACCGGAAAATTCTCGCTGGGACAAAATATTTGCGTCAGCTTCCGCTGATAACGCCAAGATAATTAGCCGCCTTGCGGCGTATACGCTGAACAGCATTGTCCACAGACTTTTCGCTCCGGCCCAGCTGGCGGGCGATCTCCCTGCAGGAGCCGCCTTCCAAATAGAGCGCAAGGATACGCAGCTCCAGCGCCGACAGTTGGCTTCGCAGTCCGGACAGGCGCTCGGCATCCTCTTCCCGCCCGATCAGGCTGTCCTCCGGGCTGTCCTGTACCGGCAGTAGCGCCTGAGACGCCTCCATCGGCACGCTGCGGTTCAGCGGCGTGTGCTTCCCTCTGGCGGCGGCCGCCACCGCAGAGCGGACTCTGTTCCGGATGCAGACCTCCGCATAAGTGCGGAACAGAACGTCCCGCCCCGGCTCAAAGGAGCGAATGGCCTTGAGCAGGCCGAACATCGCCTCCTGCAGCAGGTCCTCGCTGTCGCCCCCGGCAAGGAAGAACGGCCGGGTACAGGCACGGGCAAGGCGCATATAGCGCAGGACCAAAAGCTCCTCCGCCTCGGCGTCCTTCTGCGCTGCCAGGGCGCAAAGCGCTTCATCGTCCAATTCAGTTTTGCACAATTCGGTATTATTCATAAATGACATTTCCTATTATAAGCATAAAACCGTTGAAATGTCAACCTGTTTTTAGGCATTTATCAGGATTTTTCCACTATCCTTCTCCTGTGTCTTTATCAAATCTGCCAAATTTTCAGCCACTGAGCGGGCCAGGGCAGCATCGGAGGCCTCTACCATCACCCGGATCAGGGCCTCGGTGCCGGACGGACGCACCAGAATACGCCCATCCCCTGCCATAACGGCCTCCTGGACGGAAATGGCCGTCTGCAGCCACCCGGACGCCATGACACGCTGCTTTGCCTCATTGTCGGCGACGGGCACGTTGATCAGCTCCTGAGGATACCGGCGGCAGCCTCCAAAGACCTCCGACGCCTTTTCCCCGCGCCGGCAGAGCAGGTCCAGAAGCTGCAGCGCCGTGAGCTCTCCGTCTCCTGTGGTGGCATAATCCAGGAAGATCATATGGCCGGACTGCTCTCCGCCCAGCGCATAGCCCTTTTCGATCATCCGCTCCAGTACATTCCGATCCCCGACGGCAGTACACTCCAGCGCCATGTCATGCTTCTGTGCAAAGCTGTGCAGGCCGATATTGCTCATCACGGTGGCCACGATGGTGTTGCCGGGCAGCGCGCCCCGGGAGAGCATATCCAGCCCGCAGGCAGCCATGATCTGGTCTCCGTCAATCAGGCGGCCCTCCTCGTCTACGGCCAGGCAGCGGTCGGCATCCCCGTCAAAAGCGATGCCAAGGTCGTAGCCGCCGGCCTTCACCATGGCAGAGAGCGGCTCGATATGGGTGGAGCCGCAGTTGGTGTTGATGTTCACCCCGTCCGGGTCCGCGTTGATAACGTCGGTGCGCAGCTTGTCAAAACGGTCAAAGAGCCGCGCCGCCGTGGCGGAGGCGGCGCCGTTGGCACAGTCCACCAGAATACGCAGACCTGCCAGGTCGGACTTCACCGTGCCCTCCAGATGGTCGATGTAATCCTCCGACGCCTTGGGCGCCACATAGCTCACCTTTCCGATGTCGCTACGGGTCCGCATGGGGATGTTATTGTGTCCAAACAGGACGATATCTTCTATCTTCTCCTCCAGCGCATCGGACAGTTTGAAGCCCTGGCCGTTGAAGATCTTGATTCCGTTATGCTCAAAGGGATTATGGCTGGCGGAGATCACAATTCCCGCGTCGGCGTGCTCGTCCACCGTGACCCATGCCACACCCGGCGTCGGTAGCGTGCCCAGGTCCAGCACATTGGCGCCCGCGGTGCACAGCCCCGCGATCAGCGCGCCCTTCAGAAGATCGCCTGAGATTCGGGTGTCCTTCCCGATGGTCACCAGAGGCTTCTCCCCTGCCCCTTTGCCGCTGGCCAGCACCGCCGCTGCGGCCAGTCCCACCTTGTAGGCCAGGTCCGCGTCCAGTCCGGCGTTGACCACGCCGCGGATCCCGTCCGTGCCAAATAGCTTTCCCATATCAAATCATTCCTCTTCCCTCAAAACTGATCTGGTCCAGACCTGTATCCGTCCCTCCCGGAACAGGCAGGCCAAGGTGCCGGTAGGCCTTCTGCGTCACACAGCGCCCCCGCGGAGTACGCGTCAGAAAGCCGAGCTGCATCAGATACGGCTCATACACATCCTCCAGCGTAACGGCCTCTTCATTGATGGTGGCCGCCAGCGTCTCCAGTC
>CAKUHW010000254.1 GCA_934659415.1 uncultured Oscillospiraceae bacterium | reverse complement strand
GCTACATAGCGGTTGACCCCCTGTGCGGTGGGCATTTTGACCAGGTTCAGCTCCTTGATATCCCGGGAGACCGTGGCCTGGGTGGCTTTGATGCCGCGTGACCGAAGCGCCTCCAGTATTTGCTCCTGGGTCTCAATATCCTGTGCGGCGATCAGCCGCAGGATCTCTTCCTGCCGTGTGGCTTTCATCCTTTCACGCCCTTCCAAGTTTGATATGAATCTGCTCGTAAAAGCTGCGCCCGGTGAGCCGGACCAGACGGGTGACCATCTTCGACCGGCGGCATTCCACAAGATCGCCGGGCTGTACCTTAAAGGAACGACCTCCATCCACCGAAAGATAGGCTGTTTTACGGCTTCCGTCAGCCAGCCGGACGCCGACCACACGCCGGCTGTCCAGAACGAAGGGCTTTGCGTGCAGCGAATGGGCACAGACCGGGGCCATGATCGTGTTCTCTGATGTCGGCTCCACGATCGGCCCTCCCGCCGCCATACAATAGGCTGTGGAACCGGTCGGTGTGGCGATCACCACTCCGTCGCCGGAAAAGGCAGAGATGACAGTCCCGTCTCCTGTGATCTCAATGTCGAGCATCCTGGCTACGGAGCCCTTTACAAATACCGCGTCGTTCAGCGCGGTCTCGCTGAATACCGTTTTTTTATCCCGGCGGACCCGGACATCCAGCATCATTCTGGCTTCGATCTCCAGCTTCTTTTCCGGCAGGCCCGCCAGCAGGGAAAGCTGACTCTGTTCCAGTTCTGCCATAAACCCCACACTGCCGAGGTTGACACCTAAAATGGGCACGCGGCGCGGGCTGGCATCGTGCGCCGCATGGAGGATCGTCCCGTCGCCCCCAAAGCAGATCAGCAGGTCCGCCCGCTCCAGTTCCCGGCTGAGCCTTTTGAGTTTTACCTTGCCGCTGATCTCCGCCTGCGTGGCCTCATCAGCTTCAAAGGGCAGGCAGACAGACACTTCCGCGCCGGACGCCTCCAGAATCCGCTTTGCCTCCAGCGCCGTTTCAAGGCCCCGGTCTCGATATGGGTTGGGACTGAGTACGATCTTCATCCTGCATTCCCCTCCAATGCTGCGTGGGACCGCGCTACCAGTTCTGCCAGGTCTCCATACTCCGCTTTCCCCGGTACGGCGGAGAGATAGCCAAGGTATTCGATATTGCCCTCTGGTCCGCGGATGGGAGAAAAATCAATGCCGCGCACGGTAAATCCGGCATCCGCAGCATGGCCCAGAAAATGCTCCAGCACTTCCAGATGGACCGCACTGTCACGGACCACGCCCTTCTTTCCCACCTTTTCACGTCCGGCCTCAAACTGAGGCTTGATCAGCACGGCGGCCTCGCCTTCCGGTTTCATTCTGCCCCGCAATGCCGGCAGGATCAGCTTCAGGGAAATGAAGGACACATCCACAGAGGCAAAGTCCAGGAGCTCCGGAATCTCTTTTTCCGAGAGATAGCGGGCATTGGTACGCTCCAGACATATGACCCGCGGGTCCTCCCGCAGGGACCACGCCAGCTGTCCGTAGCCAACATCCACTGCATATACCCGCACAGCGCCGTTTTGAAGCATGCAGTCGGTAAACCCGCCGGTGGAAGCGCCGATATCTGCGGCTACCTTCCCGGTCAGGACGATGGGGAAGCTCCGCATTGCCTTTTCCAGCTTGAGCCCGCCCCGGCTCACATAGGGAAGAGCCTGACCGCGTACAGTCAGAGCGGTGGTCTCGTCCAGCGTCATCCCTGCCTTGTCGCACCGGCGCTCTCCGCAGAACACCTGCCCTGCCATAATGATCGCCTGCGCCTTTTGCCGGCTTTCGGCCAGCCCCTGCTCCACCATCAGTACATCCAGTCTCCTTTTAGCCATGGTCCATCATCTCCGTTGCCCTCACTGCCAGCGCTTCCGCGTCAATTCCGCACAAAGTCCGCAGCTGCGGCAGGGTCCCCTGTGAGATATAGCGGTCGCCCAGATTTGCGAGCTTCACCCGAATCCCCGTCTTCCCTGCCAATGCAAGCCTTGCGGCCAGCTCCACGCCCACGCAGTTGGTGTTTACACATTCCTCTGCGACCAGAAGCCGGCTTGTCCCGGAAAGGCAGGCCGCGATTCTGTCCATATCCAGCGGCGCGATGCAGTTGAGTTTGACCACCTGCGCGTCAATTCCCTGTCGGAACAAAATATCGGCTGCCTTTATCGCCTCGTTGACCATCGTGCCGTAGGTCAAAATCGTGACATCCTTTCCCCGGCGCAGTTCGACGGGATCCTCCGGTCCGGACGTTCCCCGGTATGTGCCCTCGCCGCCCCTTGGATAGCGTACCGCGACAGGCCCCCGCTTTTCCAGGACTGCATGGCGGAGCATCAGGCGCAGTTCCGCAAAGCTGGCGGGACAGAGGACCGTCATGCCGGGGACCGTGCGCAGATAGGCCACGTCAAATACGCCGTGATGCGTTTCGCCGTCCTCCCCGACCAGGCCGGCCCGATCCACTGCGAACACCACATGAAGGCTCTGTATCCCCACATCGTGCAGCAGCATATCGTACGCGCGCTGCAGAAAAGAAGAGTATACCGCAAACACGGGCAGCGCCCTCTGCTTTGCCATACCCGCCGCCATAGCTGCCGCATGCTCCTCCGCGATTCCCACGTCAAAAAAGCGGGAAGGAAAGCGTGCAGCGAAATCGTCCAGACCTGTC
>CAKUHW010000253.1 GCA_934659415.1 uncultured Oscillospiraceae bacterium | reverse complement strand
CGGTGAACCTGCGCATCGCCAAGGACGCCGCCCGCCTTATCGACCAGACCGGCTATATCAAGGACGGCATGACCTTCCAGACCGGCGCGGGCAGCACCTCGCTGGCCGTGGCCGCGGAGGTGCGGGAGTATATGAAGGAGCGGGGCGTCGTGGGCGCCTTCGGCTCCGGCGGTATCCACTCCTACTTTGTAAAAATGCTTCAGGAGGGCCTGTTCCGCGCCCTGTTCGACGTGCAGTGCTTTGACCTGGACGCCATCCGCTCCTCGGCGGAAAACCCCCGCCACATGGCCATGAGCGCCTCCATGTACGGCAACCCCCACACCAAGGGCTGCATCGTGAACAATCTGGACGTGATGATCCTGGGCGCCACGGAGATCGACACCGATTACAACGTCAACGTCATCACCGGCTCCGACGGCGTGATTCTGGGGGCCTCCGGCGGCCACAACGACTGCGCCGCGGGCGCCAAGCTGACCATCATCGTCACCAACCTGCTCAAGGGCCGGCTGTGCGTGGTGCGCGACCGGGTGACCACCGTCACCACCCCCGGCGAGACGGTGGACGTGCTGGTGACCGACTACGGCATCGCCGTCAACCCCCGCAGGACCGACCTGCTGGACAAGCTGAAGGACAGCGGCCTGCCGCTGAAGAGCATCGAAGAGCTGCGCCGCATCGGCGAGCACCTGACCGGCACCCCCGTGCCCCAGGAGTTCACCGACCGGATCATCGGCGTGGTGGAATACCGGGACGGCACCGTGATCGACGTGGTCCGGCAGCCCAAGTGAGCGCCCGGTCCCCTGTTTTTGTGAGCACCATTTTTAAGATAAACCAAATTTTTTAGGAGGAAATCATTATGTTGAACGACGTCATGCGTACCAGCCTCTACATCCCCGGCAACAACCCCCGCTTCATCGCCAAGGCCCCCACTTCCGGCGCCGACATCGTCACCTTTGACATTGAGGATGCCGTTCCCCCCCAGGAGAAGGCCAACGCCCGTAAGATGACTGCCGAGAGCCTGAAGATGGCTGCCGAGGGCGGCAGCGAGGTCTACGTCCGCATCAACGGCTGGCACACCGAGTGGACCAACGACGACCTGGAGGCCGTTGTGCGTCCCGGCCTGGACGGCATCACTCTGCCCAAGACCCGCAACGCCGATGATGTGAAGCGCCTGGACTGGAAGATCAGCGAGATGGAGTACCGCTACGGCATGCCCGAGGGCAGCGTGAAGATGAGCGTCCTGCTGGAGACCGCCTCCGGCATCATGAACGCCTATGAGATCTGCACCGCCTCCAAGCGTCTGGTGTCCGCCTTCTTCGGCGCCGTGGACTACTGCGCCGACATGCGCATCAAGCGCACCAACCTGGCCGCCGAGCAGAAGGTCGCCCGCTCCATCGTGGCCATCGCCGCCCGCAGCGCCGGCCTCACCGCTCTGGACGCCCCCTTCGCCGACTACTCCAACATGGCCGACTTCGAGCAGAACACCCTGGACGGCATCGACATGGGCTATGAGGGCCGTATGATCATCCATCCCAGCCAGATCGCCGTGGCTCACCGCCTCTACAGCCCCACCGACGAGGCCGTCGCCCACGCCCGCAAGGTGAAGAAGTTCTTCGAGGAGGAGGGCCTGGCCAAGGGTCTGGCTTCCGTCTCCCTGGAGGGCGCCATGGTGGACACCCCCGTGTACGTGGCCGCCTGCGAGACCATCGAGCGCTACGAGGCCATCCAGGCCAAAGAGGCCAAGCGTAAGTAAAAAAGCGTCTGAGCCGCTGCGCATAGCGGACTTAGCCGCCTGATTGCCCCGCCCCCTCGGTCCTTCCGCCCCGGCGGAGGGACCGAGGACCCTCTCTGACCCGCAGAGGCCCGTTCCGGTCCCTGCACCGCGGCCGGAGACCGCATTTTTTGCCCATTCTCTCCCATTTTCGCCGTGATATATCACAAAAATCACGCGGAAGATTTGGGAGATACCACAAGGACAATTTGGGGAAGTTTCCTTGACAATTGCGGTCCCGCATTTTATAATGGGCACGGTTGGTGAAATACAATTTTACTGACTAAAATTTTCAGGAGGAAGATATTTATGAAGAGGACCACCCGGATCTTTGCCCTGCTTCTGGCGCTGGCCATGGCTCTGGCCCTGGCTGCCTGCGGCGGCAGCAAGAACCCCAGCACTTCCAACCCCCCCGCTCCTTCCGCTTCCAACGAGCCCGCCCCTGCCGGTTCCGATACCCCCAACACCGGTAAGGACTACGGCGAGTACTCCGCCGAGAAGCCCCTGGAGCTGAAGCTCTCCCACTTCGCCGGCAACGACACCAACCAGCTGGCTCAGCTGGCCCTGGCTTTCGAGCGTATCGTTGAGGAGAAGACCGGCGGCGCCGTGGACGTGGTCGTGTATGGCGGCGGCGTGCTGGGCAACGACCGTGTCTCTTTTGAGAGCGTCATCGCCGGCACCCTGGATATGGCCGTGAACAACACCCCCATCATCTCCAATTATGACGATATGTTCCAGGTGCTCGACCTGCCCTACCTGTTCGCTGACTACGATCAGATCAACGCCTTCCTGGACTCCGACGTGTGCCAGGAGCTGCTGGACAGCCTGACCTCCACCGGCGCCCGTATGCTGTGCATGCAGGCCGTGGGCTTCCGCAACATGGATATGTGCACCGGCCCCGTCAAGACTCCCGCTGACATCG
>CAKUHW010000252.1 GCA_934659415.1 uncultured Oscillospiraceae bacterium | reverse complement strand
CGCCGGGGGCAAAGATATCCTCCCCCTTGTAGCAGATCTCGCCGGTGATCTTCACGCCGGGAATCAGGTCGTTCATCCGGTTCAGGGTCTTGAGGAAGGTGGACTTTCCGCAGCCGGAGGGGCCGATGAGGGCGGTGATGCTCCGCTCCGGGAAGTCGATGGTCACGTCCTTCAGAGCCTGCTGGCTGCCGTACCAGAGGCACATATCCTTGACGGTAATAATGTCGCTCATAGGCTTTTCCTCTTTCTGAAATACCGGCCCGCCAGGGCGGCGGCCAGATTGATGAGCAGGGTGAGAAGCATGAGCACCGCGGCGATGGCGAAGGCCACGCCGAATTCTCCCTGCTCCTTGGCGTAGACGTACAGTGCCACGGTGAGGGTGGCGCCCGCGCTGTGCAGGCCGTCCCACAGGTTATTGAGGGCGTGGGCAAAGCCTGCGGTAAACAGCAGCGCGGCGGACTCCCCCAGCACCCGGCCCACCGCCAGGATGCACCCGGTGACCACGCCGTCCACGCACCCGGGGAGCACCACCGTGCGGATGACCCGCCATTTCCCCGCTCCCAGGCCGAAGGCTCCCTCCCGGTAGCTCTGGGGCACGGTCTTCAGGCTCTCCTGGGTGGTGCGCAGAATGGTGGGCAGGGTCATGACCGCCAGGGTCAGGGCCCCTGCCATCAGGGAGGTGCCGTTCCGGCAGAAGATGATCATGCCCGCCAGGCCGTAGATGATGGACGGGATGCCCGAGAGGGTCTCCGCGGCGTACTCGATCACGGCCACCACCCGCTTGTTCCGGGCATACTCCGTCAGGTAGATGGCGGCTCCCACCCCCAGGGGCAGGACGACGATCAGGGTGGCCAGCACCACATAGAGGGTGTTCAGAATATCCGGCAGGATGCCGATGCGGCCGGAGAGATAGCTTGGCGCGGTGGAGAGCAGCTCCCAGCTGAGGTTGGGGACGCCCTTGGCCAGCACATAGACGATGAGAAAGACCGCCAGGGCCGCGGTGAGACCGGCGGCAAGGAGCATCAGGGTCCGCATCAGGCCGATCCAGACCCTCCGCCGGGGGGAGAGCTTGTGCTTGTGCATGGTCATTTGCCCTCCTTATTCCGCTTCAGGAAGAAGTTCAGTGCAGCGTTGATGAGCAGGATGAACAGAAACAGCACCATGGCGATGGAGAACAGGGCCTGCCGCTGCAGGCCGCTGGAGTAGCTCATCTCCTTGGCCACTGCGGTGGTGAGAAAGCAGACGCTCTCGAAGAGAGAGGGCATATTGGCCGCGTTGCCCGACACCATCATGACCGCCATGGCCTCGCCGATGGCCCGGCCCACCCCCAGCACCACAGCGGTGGCGATGCCGCTTTTGGCTGCCGGGACGGACACCCGGAACCAGGTCTCCTCCGGGGTGGCCCCCAGGGCCAGGGAGGCGTCCTCGTACTCCCGGGGCACCGCCTCCAGCGCCGTCATGGACACCTTGATGACCGAGGGCAGCACCATCACCGCCAGCACCAGAATGGCGGCCAGCAGGCTGGCCCCGTCGGGCACATGAAAGACCTTCCGGATGCCGGG
Organism: uncultured Oscillospiraceae bacterium; assembly: GCA_934659415.1. GTDB lineage: Bacteria > Bacillota > Clostridia > Oscillospirales > Oscillospiraceae > Enterenecus. The sequence continues at coordinate 1,129 of CAKUHW010000252.1, read as the reverse complement.
CACCAGCACCAGCATACCCACCAGGCCGTATACCACCGAGGGGATGCCCGCCAGCAGGCTCACGGCGGACTCCATCACCGTCCTGACCTTGGCCGGGGCGGCCTTGGCCAGGTATACGGCAGTGAGAAAGCCCACCGGGACCCCCAGCAGAATGGCTCCGGCGGTGCCGTACACGCTGGTGAGGATAAAGGGCAGGATGCCGTACTGGGCCCCCGTGGTGGAGTTGGTGGAGTCCCACACCTTGCCGAACAGAAACTTCGTCAGGCCGATCTCCCGGATGGCGGGGATGCCGGAGGCGATGAGGTAGACCGAGATGAGCAGCACGCAGCCCACCGTCACCAGCCCGAGGATGAGAAAGAAGCCGTGGATGATCCCCTCGAAGACGCGGCTCTGCCGGGCCCTGCCGGGATCATGAGTTTTGGGGTCCATAGTATTTCCTCCGCATACGGGACAGGGCGGCCGCTGAGCGGCCGCCTTGCTCCGGATTATTCCGCTCAGTGGACGCTCACCGCGCCCGCCTTGGTGATGACGTCTGCCGCCTCGGCAGAGGTGATGTAGTCGAAGAACTTCTGGGCCGCGTCAGAGAGCTTCGTGTCCGCCTTGGTCACCAGCACGAAGGGGCGCTGGATCACATAGCTGCCGTCCTTCACGCTTGCCTCGCTGGGGGCCACGCCGCCCACGGTCAGGGCCTTCACACTGTCCTTCACGCTGGCCAGAGAGGCGTAGCCGATGGCGTCGGGGTTCTGGCTCACGGTGGTGATCACGTCGCCGGTGGAGGTGAGCTCCTGGCGGTACTGGCAGGCGTCGGTGGTGCCGGTGATGGACTCAAAGCCGTCCCGGGTGCCGGAGCCGGCCTCCCGGCCGATGAGGACGATCTGGGCGTCATTGCCGCCCACGTCCTTCCAGTTGGTGATCTTGCCGGTGTAGATATCGGCGATCTGCTCCAGGGTCAGGTCGGACACGGCGTTGTCCGGGCTGACGATGACGGCGATGCCGTCGTAGGCCAGAACGGTCTCCTGCAGGCCGGAGGCCTTCTCCTCCTCCTTCAGCGCCCGGCTGGACAGGCCGATGTCGCAGCGGCCCTCGCTGACGGCCTGGATCCCGGAGCCGGAGCCGGTGGGATTATAGG
>CAKUHW010000251.1 GCA_934659415.1 uncultured Oscillospiraceae bacterium | reverse complement strand
GCACGATGGCGTCCGCCCGCTGCCGGTCCAGCTCGCCCACCTCCAGATTGGTGATGGCGGCGGCCTTTTTGATCTGCGCCACGCTGTTGATCAGCTCCGGGTGCATCCGCAGGCCGGTGATGTGGAAATTTTCAAAGGCCCGCAGCGTCTGCACGCCGTAATAGGCGTCAGCCGGGACCTCTTTCTCTCCGATGGAGTCGTGTTCAAGTCTGTAATTCTGCTTTGTCTGGCTCATGGTTGGAAATGCCTCCGCCTTTCAGTAAAACGAATTCAGCCCGATTAGAAGGGGAAGAGACTGTTTTTGTCAAGGGAAAGCAGCGGCCCGGCGGATGACCTTTTCCGCCGGGCCGCTGCTCTATTTTTGGACCGGGGCGTTCCGGCAGAAGCCGCGGATGGCCTCCAGAATTCCTGCAATGCCGCCCTGCCGCTGGGGGGAAAAGCTTCCGGACAGGCCCAGCTCCTCCAGCGGGGAAAAGGCGGCCCCGGCGGCCTCCTCCGGCGGAGCGCCGTCATACACGGTGACGAGCACATACAGCAGGCCGCGCAGGATCACGGTGTCGCTGTCGGCGCAGAGGTGAAAGCGGCCGCCGCGCAGCTCCATGTGCAGCCAGACCCGGGACTGGCAGCCGGGGAACAGATCGGCCGCCGCGCGCTCCTCAGTGGACAGGACAGGCAGCAGTCCGCCCAGCTCCACCAGATAAGAATAGCGCAGAAATTCGTCCTCCAGCTGCCGGAACTCCCCGGCCAGCTGGTCGATGCGCCGGCGGATATCGTCGTCCATACTCAACCTCCCAGGACCTGCAGGACCTGCTGCAGGCAGGAGAAAAAGCGGTCAAGCTCTTCCTCCGTATTGTAGAATGCGGGGGAGACCCGCAGCGCGCCGGAAACGCCCAGCCGGTCCATCTGCGGGATGGCGCAGTGCCGGCCGGAGCGCACCGCGATGCCCAGCTTGTCCAGCAGAACGGCCAGGTCGTACGGCGCGGCATTTTTGCAGATGAAGGAGACCATCCCGTGCCGGACCGGCGGCCGGCCGAGGACCGTCACGCCGGGTATGCGCTCCAGACCCTGCTCCAGACGGCGGGTGAGGTCCAGCTCCCGGGCGCGCAGCGCCTGGATATCGTGGGCGCTGAGGTAGTCCAGAGCGGCCCGAAGGCCCACTGCGCCCACCAGGTTGGGCGTACCCCCTTCAAAGCGGAGGGGCGCGTCCTCCAGCACCGGCACGCCGCCGGACAGCGCCCGGACCGTCCCGCCGCCCAGCCGGACCGGCGGCAGCCGCTCCAGCAGGCTCTGCCGGATCCAGAGCACGCCGATGCCGGTGGGGCCGAACAGCTTGTGGGCGGAGAAGCAGTAGAGATCACAGCCCAGAGCCGAGGGATCCGTATCCTCGTGCCGGATGCCCTGGGCGCCGTCCACAAGGACCAGGGCGCCATAGCGGCGGCCGAGGGCGGCCAGCCGGGCCGTGTCCACCCGCACGCCGGTTACGTTGGATACCTGACAAAAGGCCAGCAGCCGGACCCTGCCGTCGGCCAGCAGCGCCTCGGCCCGGGCGAGATCCGGCTCGCCGGTCCCGGTCAGCGGGACGCAGCGCAGCTCCAGCCCCTTCCGGCGGCACAGCTCCAGCCAGGGGAGGTAGTTGGAGTGGTGCTCCAGCTCGGTGACCAGGACCGCGTCGCCCGGGTCCAGCAGCCGCTCTATGGCGCAGGCGGCCAGATGGATGGAATCCGTGGTGCCGCCGGTGAAGACGATCTCCTCCCGCCGGGCGCGGAGAAAGGCGGCCGCCGTATCCCGGGCGGCCTCATACTGCTCGGTGGCCGCCTCCCCCAGATAGTGGACGCTCCGGTGGACATTGGCATGGCTGTGGGAGAGATAGTCGGACATGGCGCGGATGACGGCCTGGGGCACCTGGGTCGTGGCGGCATTGTCCAGATAGACCAGCGGCCGCCCGTGTACACGCTGCGCCAGCGCGGGAAAGTCGGCCCGCAGGGCGGAGACATCCATCTGCTTCACTCCTTGCTCCGAACGCTGAGACAAAGGCGGACCACATCGCCCACCGTTTCGGCGTTTTCGATCTCCGCGGGCGGCAGGGTGATGTGCAGCTCCCGCTGGAGGGACAGCAAACACAGCGCCTTGCGGGCCAGGGCGGAGGAGGCGCCGCTGCACCCGGTGTTCCACTCGTCCCCAAGCTTCCCGTCGGTCTGAAGCTGCCGGAGACGCCGGTAGCTGGCCTGTCCCAGGTCGTACAGGCTTTCAGACTCGCAGGGGGGCTCCGGAGTGAGGAATTTTTCCCCCACATAGGAGCGGACAAAGCGCGCGGTCTCCTCCAGCGTGGGGCAGTCCAGGGCGAGATAGGCGGCGGCGGTCCCGCGGCTGGACCGGCCGGAGGCGACGAGTCGGTCGAAAATCGCGCCGCGCTCCGTGCTCAGGCGCATACCACTTCCAGCCCCAGCACCTTGCCCACGGCCTTCAGCTCCTCCACATAATCCCCGTATACCACGGCCATGTGAGAGCCGAACTCCAGCTGCTTCTCAAAGAAGTCCTTGGCGTCGGCGGTCTGCTGGACCAGTGCGGTGGTGCAGTTGTTGTTTTTCAGGCCGAACTGTCCCTTGACCTTCGAGGCCGCCACCAGCATTTTGGAGCAGGTGGGGTCGATGCGCAGCAGGGTGACGGGCATGTCCAGGTCCTTGCTGAAATCGTAGCGGATG
>CAKUHW010000250.1 GCA_934659415.1 uncultured Oscillospiraceae bacterium | reverse complement strand
AAGGGGGGTTATAGGTCTGGCCAAAACCTATGGCCTGCACCAGACCAAAAGCTCCCTTGTGTAAAGGGAGCTGTCACCGAAGGTGACTGAGGGATTGTTTTACCATAGCCCACAGCGAAAACGTTTCCGCATACCTGCAATACGATATCCGCATTTCACAGGCGGGCGTAATTCTGGTAAAATGAGCACAAAATAAGCGTCCGCCGGTTCGCGCTGCCGGCGGACCGGACGAGAGAGCGCCGGCCTGAGCCTGACTCCGTATCCTGCTGAACCGATCTGCAGCTGTACGTGTACCCTGGCATCACGCCGGCGCTCTCTGCACACTTTCCGCCCCGGAGAGGCATTCCTGACGATACGACTTCGCACCCTGCCCTGTGGGGGCAGGCGGGGCGCGGATCGTAAATAAAGCGAACTGCATGAGAGGAGAAGATTATGGAGATCATTGGTTTGATCGGCATCGTGGTTTCCCTGGTCCTGTTCATGGTCCTGGTCTACAAGGGCTGGCACTCTTACTGGACTGCCATGATCTGTGCTGTGATCGTCGCACTCACCAACGGCCTGTTCTGGGGCGAAGGGGGCTTCCTGGCCTCCCTGGAGTCCTTTGCGGGCACCTTTGCTCAGGGCATGATCGATCTGTTCGGCACCATGTTCTGGGTGGTCATGCTGGGCGCCATCCTCGGCAAGCTCTATGAGGATTCCGGCATGGCGTATTCCATCTTCAAGTTCATGAACATCTTCATCGACAAGTCTGCCAGGGTCGGTGAGAAGCGGGCGCTGCATACCGCGTACCTGTGGCTGTTCATCATGGGCGGCCTGCTGTCCCTGGGCGGCATCGACCCCTATGTACAGCTGTTCCTGATGGTTCCCATCTGCGCCCTGATCTGCCAGAAGCTGGACATCCCCCGCCGCCTTATCCCCGGCATGACCTGCCTGTTCACCTGCTTCATCGTCTGCCCCGGCTGCCCCAACATCTATAACATCATGGGCGTCGCCGGCGTCAACTCCGTGCTGGGCAGCATGGTCACCCCCGGCAGCGGCAGCGGCATCGAGGGCCGGTTCGACCTGCTGGTCAGCTCCACCTCCGGCGTGGTGGCCGGCATCGTGGGCGTGCTGATCATCGGTATTGCCGCCCACTTCTTCATGGTCAGCTTCACCATGAAGGCCAAGGCCAACGGCGAGCACTTCGACTGGGGCACCATGAACCCCGTTGAGATGGGCGACCGTCCCCATCCCCACATCATCCTGTCCCTGCTCCCCCTGATCGCCGTATTCGTGCTGTACGCCATCGTGGGCACCCACATCTCCTTCGCCCTGGCCGTGGGCATCATCCTCACCATCATCTTCGGCGTGCGCTACCTGCCCACCAAGGACCGCTTCAACGTCAACCTGTCCCTGTCCCGGGGCAAGGCTCTGCTGCAGTCCATGAACATCGGCGCCACCTCCGCCCCCAACGCCCTGCTCACCGTCATCATCCCCGCCGCCCTGGCCGCGGTGATCACCTCCACCAAGGCCTTCGGCATGGTGGTGGGCGGTCTGAGCAGCCTGCATATCCCCGGCGTGATCCTGGTGGCCGTGGTCACCATGATTCTGGTGGCCATCACCAGCTCTCCCCCGGCCGCTCTGATGATCGCCCTGCCCATGGTGGTGGGCGTGCTGCTGGGCCAGACCCAGGGCACCCTGGCCGGTGTGAACGTGGCCGCCATCATGCGTGTGGCCATCCTGGCCGCCGCCACCTTCGAGACGCTGCCCTTCAACGGCATGGTCATCCTGAACATGGACCTGGCCCACACCACCCACAAGGAGGGCTACAAGCCCGTGGGCATGATCTCCGTGGTGTTCACTCTGGTGGCCATGGTGGTGGGCGTCATCCTCTACACCATCATCCCCAACCTGGTCTGAGCCCCGGGGTCCGGCCCCCACGCGCCGGGGCGTCTCCCGGCGTCGGACCTGATACAGAAAGGCCCTCGCTCCGAAATGGAGCGAGGGCCTTTTCATGCCGTCAAAAAACCTATGCGTTCCCTAATTAAAGCGGTTCATGGCCTTGTCCGGGCCCTCCCGCAGCAGGCACTCCACGGCGTCGGCGGCGCGCTTCACCGCCGCGTCCATCACCTTTTTGTCCTCTCTCTGCAGCTTGCCCAGCACCCAGTCGGCCATGTCGTAATCCGGGTGGGGCTTGGCCCCCACCCCCACCTTCAGCCGGGGGAACTGGTCGGTGCCCAGGTGCTGGATGATGCTCTTCAGACCGTTGTGGCCCCCGGCGGAGCCCCCCTTGCGGATGCGCAGCTTGCCCAGGGGCAGGTCTACATCGTCGGAGATCACCAGCACATGGTCTGCCGGCAGCTTATAAAACCGGGCCGCCTCCCCCACCGCCTCGCCGGAGAGGTTCATGTAGGTGGTGGGCTTCATCACCAGCACCCCCTGGCCGCCGACGACGGCGGTGTTGGTCAGGGCGTGAAAGCGCAGGCGCTGGATGGGGAACTCTCCCCGCTCCCCCAGCTCGTCCAGCACCAGAAAGCCCACGTTGTGGCGGGTGTTCTCATACTGGCTGCCGGGGTTGCCCAGCCCGGCCACCAGCCAGGTCACCGGGAGTTTTTTCTGAAACAGCATACGGCTCCAGCTCCTTCTCTGATGGAAACAAAATGGACTGCGGAGGAAGATCCGGCGGGCAGCGGCAAAGCCGGGCTCTGCCCTTGACGCGGGCCCTATGGT